>DATGSD010000141.1:0-10892 GCA_035302965.1 Burkholderiaceae bacterium
TAACAATGGGCAAGTCGGCAGGGGCTTTTTTGAGTCGTTTTTGCGCCACACGCCAGACTTCGGCGGCGGTAACCCCATCGTCGCGCAGGCTAACGCTGGCGCAACCGAATACATAACGGAAGCCAATATGCTTAACCAAGGCGGCGATACCCGACCATAGCAACATAATCACCGCACCCGTGCGGTAATCGGGATGGATGCAAGACCGGCCTACTTCGGCCATTTGCGGCCGCAAATGATCGAGTGCCGAAATATCGAACTCGGACTCGGAATAATAATTGCCTGCCTTGACGGCATTTTCGGGGGTTAATAAGCGATAAGTACCTACGACCTTGCCAGTTTTAACCTCGGTAACCATGAAATGCTCGCACCAGGGGTCGAAACGATCGGCGTCGAGGCCATCGGTAGCATCTGGAAAAACCGCATGCATTTCTTTGGTAAAAATATCGTAGCGCAGGCGCTGGATTGCTTCCAACTCGTCATTCGTGCGAGCCAACCCCAGGGCTAGCCCGCCAGCAGACGATTCTGGCCAGGTTGCTCCAATATCGGCATCGGCTTTAACACGCGCAAGCTCTAGCATAATTGTTTTCACTCCACCAACATTTTGCCGTAATTGGCACAAAAATGTTTTAGTATCCGAAACTTACGTTACCGCTTTGTTAGATCGACTGCAAGCAGGTGAGCCATACTTTGCTCGGCAAGTTCGGGGGTTTCGGCTTCTATCATGAGCCGAAGCTTAGGTTCGGTACCGGATGCTCGTATTAACACCCGACCACGCCCATCAAGGGTTTGTTCGGCCTTTTCTGTGGCTTTGGCTAAGCCCTCGTGGCTTTGCCAGTTAATTTCTGGCGTAATATCTACATTAACAAGCTTTTGCGGGTAGAGGGTTAAATTATTAACTAATTCGGCCAAACTTTTTTTACTACGAATAAGCGCCGCTAAAACTTGTAAGGCAGCGACAATACCGTCGCCGGTTGTGTGGCAATCGAGACACAGTAAATGCCCCGAGCTTTCGCCGCCTAATAACCACTTACGCTGCTGTAGCAACTCGAGAACGTATCGATCGCCGACTGCACTACGCTCGAACGGTATCCCTAAGGCTTGCATTTTACGCTCTAGCCCAAGGTTGGTCATGAGTGTGCCAACTACGCCATCGACCTGCCCTTGGGCTAAACGGTCGCAAACAATTGCGTACAGCAGTTGGTCTCCATTATAGATGCGACCATCACGATCGGCCATAATTAGCCGATCGGCATCGCCATCTAAAGCGATGCCAAGGTCGGCGCCGTGCTTTTTAACGTGCTTTGCTAAGTGCTCGGGGTGTAAAGCACCACAATTGTCATTAATGTTAAAGCCGTCAGGTTGGCAAGCAACGGCAACCACATCGCCACCAAGCTCGGTAAACACCGGGCCGGCAATATCGTAAGCGGCCCCGTTAGCAGCATCGACTACTAATTTAAAGCCAGATAAGTCGAATTCGTTTGGAAAAGTGCTTTTGCAAAATTCGATATACCGGCCGGCGGAATCGCCAACTCGGCTAGCACGGCCCAAGTCTTTAGACGGCACACAACCAATAGGCTGCTCGAGGGCCTCTTCGATGGCCAGCTCGATTTCGTCGGGCAATTTCATACCATTGCCCGAGAAAAACTTAATGCCGTTGTCGTAATACGGATTGTGGGAAGCACTAATAACAATGCCTGCCACCAAACGTAGGGCACGCGTTAAATAGGCAACTGCAGGTGTGGGTATAGGCCCAGCCAAAAGTACGTCGACCCCGGCGGCCGACAGACCGGCCTCGAGGGCCGATTCGAGCATATACCCTGAAATACGAGTATCTTTACCAATTAAAACGGTAGGACGCTCGCGCACGGCTTTTTTATGTTGCACAAATACGCGGCCAGTGGCATAACCTAAACGCAGAGCAAACTCGGCGTTAATAAGCGGCCCCCCAACCTTACCCCGCACCCCATCGGTGCCAAAATATTTGCGCTGATTCATGGCGCTTCTCCGAAAACCCTTTGCCAAACTTTAACGGCATCGACGGTTGCCGCAACATCGTGCACACGCAACACCTTGGCGCCGCCAACTACTCCAGCTAACGCGCCAGCAATACTGCCACCAAGCCGCTGTGCCGGTTCACGCCCGGTAATATGGCCAATCATGGACTTACGTGACAAGGCCACTAACCAAGGGTAGTGCTCGAAATGCAGTTGCTTGAAGTTCTTAAGCAATTCGTAATTATGCGCAGCAGTTTTACCAAAGCCAAAACCCGGATCGAGCACGATGCGGTTTGGCACAACCCCCGACTGCTGCAGTTCTTGTGTTCGCTGATATAAAAAATGGCGCACATCGGCAACCACGTCGTTGTAATGCGGCGCCTCTTGCATTGTTCGGGGCTCGCCTTGCATATGCATGACACAAAGCCCGCAATTGTAACCTGCAACCACATCGACTGCGCCTGGCTGACGAAACCCGTAAATATCGTTAATGATATCGACACCGGCATCGAGTACATGCTGCATGGTACTGGGCTTAAACGTGTCGACCGACAAAGGCAGCCCGCAATCGAGTAAGGCTTCGATAACCGGCATTAAGCGTTTAACTTCGTCGGATGCCGATAAGGTTTGTGCACCTGGGCGCGTTGATTCGGCGCCGATATCGATAATATCGGCGCCTTCGTCGATTAAGCGTTGTGCTTGCAAAATAGCCGCTTCAGGCTGAAGGTACTGCTGCCCATCGGAGAACGAGTCGGGGGTGATGTTGAGTATCCCCATAACTAGCGGGCGCTTTAACGGTAGGGCGTAACGCCCGCACTGCCATACTACAGCCATATGGGCACAGACAACTTAAACAACCGGATCGGGTTCGGCACCGTCGTCGCTAACCGGCGCGCCGGCCGACGGCGTGCTGCCCGAATCGTCTGACGATGAAGAATAGTTTTTAGGTGGACGCGGGTCGCGGCCGGCCATGATGTCATCGATTTGGTCGGCGTCGATGGTCTCCCACTCGAGCAAAGCAGCTGCCATGGCTTCCATTTTATCGCGATTGCTTTCGATAATGTCGCGCGCCACTTTGTACTGCTCGTCGATAATTGAACGGATTTCTTGGTCGACCTTTTGCATGGTGGCTTCAGAGACCTGAGTGGTTTGCGTGACACTACGACCCAAGAAAACCTCGCCTTCATTTTCGGCATAAACAACCGGACCAAGGTTATCGGTCATGCCGTAGCGCGTGACGATGTCGCGAGCAATTGCGGTTGCGCGTTCGAAATCGTTAGAGGCGCCGGTAGTCATTTGATTCATGAAAACTTCTTCGGCGATGCGCCCACCAAACAGCACAGCAATGGTATTTAGCAAGCGCTCTTTATCCATACTGTAGCGATCGGTTTCGGGCAACTGCATGGTGACACCTAAAGCACGCCCACGCGGAATGATAGTAACTTTATGCACTGGGTCGGTTTTAGGTAAGCAGCGCGCCACTAACGCGTGACCAGCTTCGTGGTAGGCCGTATTGCGACGCTCTTCTTCCGGCATAATTAAGCTACGACGCTCGGCTCCCATAAGAATTTTATCTTTGGCCATTTCGAAATCGTTCATGTCGACCGTGCGAGCATTACGACGAGCCGCGAACAGCGCCGATTCGTTAACTAAGTTAGCGAGGTCGGCACCCGAAAAGCCAGGCGTACCCCGTGCTAAAACATGCGCATCGACATCGGACGACAGCGGCACTTTACGCATATGAACCTTCAGGATTTGCTCGCGACCACGGATATCGGGTAGCGAAACAATAACCTGGCGATCGAAGCGACCTGGACGCAGTAAGGCAGGGTCGAGAACATCGGGACGGTTAGTAGCGGCAATAACAATTACGCCTTGACCAGTTTCGAAACCGTCCATCTCGACCAGTAACTGGTTAAGCGTTTGTTCGCGCTCGTCGTTACCGCCACCCAAACCGGCACCACGCTGGCGCCCAACGGCATCGATTTCGTCGATGAAAATAATGCAAGGAGCATGCTTTTTAGCGTTCTCGAACATATCGCGAACACGAGCCGCACCCACACCAACAAACATCTCGACGAAGTCGGAGCCAGAAATACTGAAAAACGGTACTTTCGCCTCGCCTGCAATGGCTTTAGCCAAAAGCGTTTTACCCGTACCCGGGGAACCCACTAACAACACACCACGTGGGATGCGCCCGCCTAAGCGTTGAAATTTACTTGGGTCGCGCAAAAAGTCGACCAGCTCGGAGACATCTTCTTTGGCCTCGTCGCAACCCGCGACGTCGGCAAACGTTATGTTGTTGGTGTTCTCATCCATCATGCGGGCACGCGACTTACCGAAGCTAAATGCTCCGCCTTTACCGCCCCCTTGCATTTGCCGCATGAAAAATATCCAGACCCCAATAAGTAACAACATGGGGAACCAGGAAATAAAGACGCTGGTTAAGAAGGACGGCTCTTCGCGCGCCTTACCGGACACCTCGACCCCAGCCCGTACGAGTTCGGGAACCATCCAGAGATCGCCCGGTGACGTTAAGGTGTAAGAACGGCCAGAGCTTGGCGTAACATGAATGGTATCGCCTTGGATATCGACCTTGTTAACCCGCCCAGCCTGGGCATCTTCCATAAACTGGGTATAGCTGACAGTTTCTTGCGACGCAACACGGCCGTCGAACTGTTTAAACACCGTAAACAGCACAAGAGCAACTACCATCCAGATGGCAATTTTAGAAAACGAGTTGTTCAAGCTTACCTCCTGCGTAGAGCTTGTTTTTTGCACCGATTGCCAAAGCGCAATGTAAGTGCTAATACCCCATTCTAACCCGAGAGAAAAGGTCTTGCTTGAGGCAGAAAATTATGTAGGTTTACGACCTTGCGCCAGCAAAAAAGTTTCGGCTGATTCGTCGCGTGATGCTTGTGGCTTACGCGCCAAAACCCGTTTAAAGTGGGTTTTAAGCGTTTCAACAAACTGTGAGTAACCACTGCCATGAAAGGTTTTAAGTAGTAATGTGCCGTCGGGCGTTAAATGATCGAGCGCAAATTCAAGGGCTAATTCGGCCATATGCGCAATACGCGCTGCATCGGCCGGCCTGATACCTGATAAGTTGGGGGCCATATCCGATATTACAAGGTCGACCTGATCGCCAGCTAAAACGTCTTCAAGTTGGTGTAACACCGCATCTTCACGGAAGTCACCTTGGATAAAAACAACATCAGAAATCGGATCCATGGGTAAAATATCAAGAGCGATAATTCGTCCCTCAACATTACCGTTGCGTGTTAAGCGCTCGCGCGCAACCTGAGACCAGCTACCAGGGGCTGCGCCTAAATCGACTACCACATCGCCCGGGCGTAATAAATTTTCGTTCTCAACTAGCTCAAGTAGCTTAAATGCTGCTCGGGCCCGATAGCCTTTTTGCTGCGCTAATTTTACAAACGGATCGGTCACATGCCGTTGCATCCAGCGCTTCGAAGATTTTTTCTTTGCCATTCTCGTACAATTTAAGTATGTCTAAAATCGAACTCACCTCTTCCGAGCGTAAAAACCTACGGGCTGCTGCTCACAGCCTTAAACCCATCGTCATGATAGGCGAGCGCGGCCTAACGCGCAGTGTATTGCAAGAAATCGACAACAGTTTAAAAGCCCACCAACTATTAAAAATACGTGTTAGCGGGCAAGATCGTCACGAACGCAACGACACCCTCGACGATATTTGCGAAAAGCTGTCATGCGCACCTGTTGCGCATATGGGGAAAATCTTGTTAGTTTGGCGCCCCGAATTACCCGAGCTCCAAGAAGACACTGGTCCAATCCCTACACGTGCTATTCGTAAACCCAACGAAGACTATATCCCTAAAAAGCAAGCCGCCGAAGGGCTTAGACGCACTCGTAAAAGCCTAGAAGTACGTCGCGAAATTCGGCAGGCTATTCGTCGTAAGCGCGCAGCTGGTGGCCAATTACGCAACGAACGCCCTGCTAAAAAAGCACACCCCAGAACGCTTCGACGCCACGGCAGTGCTTTATCGTTAAAAGCGGGCGCGCGGCGCGACAATAATTAACAGGCGTGTTCGCGGCAAGCGCTTCAAAAGCATAACCGCATGAAATTGCCTAGCAATAAAATTGCCCAACGGCGGTAAACCTAAACCAAGCCAAGCATTTGGCGCTAGCTTGGCCAGCGGCGTAGCAAGTAAACGTCAAAAGCTTGGTTTTGTGTTAGCTAAGAAGCGCAATAAATGCCAATATTGGCCAAAACGCAGCACGCGTAAATGCGGGCATTTACGCGTAATTAATTTCGATAATTTCGTACTCGCGCACGCCTGCGGGGGCTTGTACCTCGATGATATCGCCCACTTCTTTGCCAATTAAGGCTCGGGCTACGGGGCTAGACACCGAGATGCGGTTTTCTTTGATATCGGCTTCGAGATCGCCCACAATTTGGTACGAGACGTTTTCGCCCGACTCAAGATCTTCGATGTTAACGGTAGCCCCAAATACCACCCGACCGCCGGCATCGAGCGTGCTGGGGTCGATTACTTGCGCATTGGCCAAGGTGGCCTCGAGCTCTTGGATGCGACCCTCTACAAAGCCTTGACGTTCGCGTGCAGCATCGTACTCGGCGTTTTCGGAAAGATCGCCCTGAGCGCGGGCCTCGGCAATTGCGTTAATTACGTCTGGTCGCTCGACGGTTTTTAATCGGCGCAATTCTTTCTCGATGCGCTCTACACCATTTTTGGTTAACGGGATGGAAGCCATAGTTTTTTCCGAAAAATGCTAATAGACGCCCCGAAACGGCGCGTCTAGAAATAAATAAATTACGGGAAGCTTGCCCGCTATGCAACGACAAGCCTTACTTAGAAGAAAAGAGAAACCTAAATGAAAGCAATAGGCGCGGCCTGTTGATACAAGCCATAGATTTTTGCCGTGGATGCCAAAGCGGATGTGCTGGCAAGCCATAAAACCCCGTGGCCAACCATTTGCCAGACAACACGGCCCGCCAATACGGCGGGCCGGCATACAATAGTTCTATTGTCGGCAAAATAGGGCTAAATTGCAAGTAACACCCCTAGCTGAAATTTTGAAATATTGCCTATGGGCTCATCTCAAGCTCAGGCAATTGGGTTGCATCAACGACCTACTTGCCATTTTCGATTACGAAGAAAGGCTGCGTTTTAATTAATCGCGTCTACGCAAAATTGCGTACAAAATAATGGCACCGAAAGTGGCTGTGCCGATGCCATCGAGCTTAAACGCGCCAAGTTGGATAGAAAAATTACCAGCGCCCAAAATAAGGGTAACAGCTGCGGTAATAAGGTTGCGGTTATCGCTAAAGTCGACTTGGTTGACTACCCAAATACGCGCGCCTGCCATGGTAATTAAGCCAAATACCACAATAGACATACCCCCTAAAACTGGGCCGGGTATGGCTTGGATAAGCGCCCCAAACTTGGGCGAAAAGCCTAGAAAAATCGCAATAAAGGCGGCTATAACAAAAATTAAGCTGGAATAAATGCGTGTCGCTGCCATGACGCCGATATTTTCGGCATAGGTGGTAACACCCGTGCCCCCCACTGCCCCAGACACCATTGTGGCCACGCCGTCGCCAACAAAAGCACGGCCAAGGTAGACATCGAGATTGCGGCCTGTCATGGCGCTGACTGCTTTAATATGACCCAAGTTTTCGGCGACTAAAATAATCGCAACAGGGGCAATAATGCTGATGGCTTGCCACTGAAAAACGGGCGCTGTAAACTGCGGCAAGCCCAGCCAAGGGGCTAAACGCACAGCGGTTAAATCGATGGGGTCGCCAAAATCGAGACCATTAGCAAAAATCGCGTAAATAACGCAGGCCAACAATAAGCCCACCAAAATAAGTAAGCGCTGCAAAACCCCTCGGGTATAGACAGCAATGCCGCCCACACAAAGTACCGTCATTAAAGCCATTAAGGCCTCAAAGGTTGTGCCTCCCATAGCGCCTTGCGCGGCAATGGGCGCGAGATTTAAGCCAATAACCGCAACCACGGCACCGGTAACCACAGGTGGCATCCAACGGTCAATCCAGGCGGCGCCATCGTCGCTACGAGAATTAACCCACCACACCAACAAGCCAATTAAGGTGTAGACAAAACCACAAATGATAATGGCGCCTAAAGCGACGCCAATATTGATATTGGGACCAGTACCGGCATAGGCGGTAACCGCAATAACCCCGCCAATAAAGGCAAAGCTAGACCCTAAATAACTAGGTACACGTCCGCCCACAAAAAGAAAGAAAATTAACGTGCCAACCCCAGACATCAAGATGGCAATATTGGGGTCAAAGCCCATTAATAAGGGCGCCAAAATGGTCGAGCCAAACATGGCCACCACATGCTGGGCACCCATCGCAATGTTTTGCGGCCAATCGAGACGCTCTTCGGGCTGCACAACGATGTTATCGCCCCCCGGAACCCGCTTCCAACCAGAAAAATAGCCTTTTTTCATTTTTATGACCTGTTCTGCTAGAAAAAACCGGGCCAAGGCCCGGAAGAAAACGATTAACGCCTACGTATGCAAACGCGCGTGAAGCTCTTGGATAGGATACACCTGCAAACCATTCACGC
Source organism: Burkholderiaceae bacterium (assembly GCA_035302965.1). GTDB lineage: Bacteria > Pseudomonadota > Gammaproteobacteria > Burkholderiales > Burkholderiaceae_B > DATGSD01. Next base: position 8,600 of record DATGSD010000141.1, read on the forward strand.
GTTTTAAATACTGCATGCCCTCAACGCCCGCGCGCGCGCCACCCATGGTGGTGAAATAGGTAACGCTTTCGGCCAGCGCATTGGTGCGAATCATGCGCGAATCGGCAATGGCATTACGGCGTTCTTCGACCGTATTAATAACCAACGCAATACGTTTACTTTTGATTAGGTCGACCACATGCGGCCGCCCTTCGGTTACCTTGTTGACGACCTCGACCGCTAAACCTGCAGCATCGATAGCAGCAGCGGTACCGCGCGTGGCCACAATCGTAAAACCTAAATCGATAAGATCGCTGGCAACCTGAACCGCTTGCGCTTTGTCTTGATCGCGCACACTGATAAAGGCAATGCCAGAATCGGGCGTTGGCGCGCCAGCCCCTAGTTGCGATTTAATAAAGGCCTCGCCAAAACTGTGGCCCACGCCCATAACCTCGCCCGTTGATTTCATCTCGGGGCCCAGAATGGTGTCGACCCCAGGAAACTTAACAAAGGGGAACACCGCCTCTTTAACCGAGAAATACGGCGGCACAATTTCGGGACCAATATTTTGCTGCGCTAGGCTGATGCCGGCCATAACGCGTGCGGCAACTTTTGCCAAGGGCACGCCGGTAGCTTTAGACACAAAAGGTACGGTACGGGATGCCCGTGGATTGACTTCGAGCACATAAACATCGCCGTTTTGAATCGCAAACTGCACATTCATTAAGCCACTAACGTTTAGGGCACGCGCCATAACCGCGGTTTGGCGTTTGATTTCTTCGACAGTTTCGTCGGCTAGCGAATACGGGGGCAGGCTGCAGGCCGAGTCGCCCGAGTGCACTCCGGCTTGCTCGATGTGTTGCATAACACCACCCACATAAACGTCATCGCCATCGGCGATACAGTCGACATCGACTTCGGTGGCATTATTAAGAAAGTGATCGAGTAGCACAGGCGAATCGTTGCTAACGCGCACGGCCTCGCGCATATAGCGTTCAAGTTCTTGCTGCTCGTGGACGATTTCCATGGCCCGCCCACCTAAAACGTAGCTGGGTCGAACTACCAATGGGTAGCCAATTTCGGCCGCTAAAGCAATAGCTTCGCCCTCGTTGCGGGCAGTACGGTTAGACGGCTGACGCAAACCTAATTTATGCAGCAGCTTTTGGAAGCGTTCGCGGTCTTCGGCAATATCGATAGACTCGGGGCTGGTGCCGATAATAGGCACCCCATTGGCCTCGAGGGAACGTGCCAACTTTAAAGGGGTTTGCCCACCGTACTGCACAATAATACCCACGGGGTTTTCGCGGGCAACAATTTCGAGTACATCTTCAAGCGTTAACGATTCGAAATACAAACGGTCGGCGGTATCGTAATCGGTAGAAACGGTTTCGGGGTTGCAGTTCACCATAATGGTTTCGAAACCGTCTTCTTTAAGCGCTAAGGCTGCGTGAACACAGCAGTAGTCGAACTCGATGCCTTGACCAATTCGGTTAGGGCCACCACCCAACACAATTATTTTTTTAGCATCGGTGGGCTCGGCCTCGCACTCGTCTTCGTAGGTAGAGTACAAATACGGAGTAACCGTATCAAACTGCCCCGCGCAGGTATCTACCCGCTTATAAACAGGCCGCACACCCAACTGGTGCCGCAGCTTACGGACTTCGGATTCGGCGGTATCGAGCAAAAAGGCCAAACGCCGATCGGAAAAACCATGGCGCTTAAGCTGCCACAGCGATTGAAAATCGAGATCGGCCAAGGTTTTTTGCTCGAGCGCCAACTCGATATCGACAATTTCTTTAATTTGCGCCAAAAACCAAGGGTCGATGCGGGTTAATTGGTGAACTTCATCGAGGCTAAACCCTTGCGCAAAGGCATCACCCACATACCAGACACGTTCGGGGCCTGGCTCGGCCAATTCGACCTGCAGCTTTTCACGATCGGTGGTTTTTTGGTTTAAGCCATCAACACCCACTTCGAGGCCGCGCAAGGCTTTTTGGAACGACTCTTGGAAGGTACGACCAATCGCCATAACTTCGCCCACCGACTTCATTTGCGTGGTTAAGCGTGAATCGGCATGCGGAAATTTTTCGAAAGTAAAACGCGGGATTTTAGTGACGACATAATCGATGACGGGTTCGACCGACGCTTTAAGCGCCCCGCCGGTTAATTCGTTATCGAGCTCGTCTAGCGTATAACCCACAGCTAATAATGCCGAGATTTTGGCAATTGGGTAGCCCGTTGCCTTAGACGCCAGTGCCGATGAGCGCGACACGCGTGGGTTCATTTCGATAACAATTAAACGCCCGTTTTCGGG
>DATGSD010000142.1:0-4229 GCA_035302965.1 Burkholderiaceae bacterium
GAACAATGGGAGGTCATCGCTAAAACCATCCGCGATGCCGATTTGGTTCCGTTCATCGACATTGCCTACCAAGGCTTTGGTGAAGGCCTCGACACCGACGCCGCCGTTGTGCGTTTATTTGCACAAATGGGTATAACTACCTTTATTAGTTCGTCATATTCCAAATCGTTCTCGCTTTATGGCGAACGCGTCGGTGCTCTAAGCATTTTGTGCCAAAGCGCCGACGAGGCCGAACGCGTTCTTAGCCAAGTTAAACGGGTGGTACGAACCAACTACTCTAACCCGCCCACTCATGGGGCTTTAGTTGTCGCTACCACGCTCGACAACCCCACCCTATTTAACGAGTGGAGTACCGAATTAAGTGCGATGCGCGAGCGCATCAAATCGATGCGGCAGCAACTGGTCGAAAAATTACACGCTTTACAAAATAAGCAGCGTTTCGACCATGTTTTAACGCAACGTGGCATGTTTTCGTATTCGGGCTTACAAGCCCAACAGGTTGAGCAATTGCGCGATCAGCACGCCGTTTATGCGGTCTTAAGCGGTCGTATTTGTTTGGCCGCCCTTAACCACAGCAATATCGATTACGTCGCAAAGGCAATTGCAGAAGTGTTGCAAAACTAAGTTTGTATCGCCTTTAGCCGGTTTTTGCCCAGTTTTAAGCCTGAAGCTGTTTTTGACAGCTATTACTAAGTTTTGGCTAATTGCGTTTAAATGATGCGCTTTACCGTGCAGACGATTTTGTTTCCCTAATTTCGGTTTGGTGCTGGTGTTTACTATCACCTGTGTTTTATTTATCGACTAGTTTTGACACGCATAGGCAACTATTTTTAAACTTGATTTCACTCGATAAATCGCGCACAATAGCACTGTATTTATCTACAGTTGTTGGGTTTTTATGAAAGCAAATCTTACTGCACGCCAGCAGCAGGTTCTCGATCTGATTCGACAGCAAATTCAACACACGGGTTTTCCCCCTACCCGTGCCGAAATTGCGCAAGCCTTAGGGTTTCGGTCGGCTAATGCCGCCGAAGACCATCTTCGTGCTTTAGCCCGCAAAGGGGCTATTCAGCTAATTGCTGGTGCTTCTCGGGGTATCCGTCTGGCCGATGCCGAATCTCACGACACAGCCGCAAACAACTGGCTCTCTTTGCCGTTAATCGGTCGGGTTGCAGCTGGTAGCCCTGTTTTAGCCACGCAGCACATCGATCAACACATCAGCGTTCAGCCTAGCTTATTTCAGCAAACACCCGATTATCTTCTCCGTGTGCGCGGCCTTAGTATGCGCGATGCCGGCATTCTCGAAGGCGATTTGCTTGCCGTCAAAAAAACCTCCGAGGCCAACAACGGGCAAATTGTTGTTGCGCGTCTTGGCGACGAGGTTACCGTTAAACGGTTCCAGCGTTCCAAAAACGCCATCCAACTACTTGCCGAAAACCCCGATTTTGCCAACATCCATGTTGCGCCCTCCGACGATTTCACTCTCGAAGGCATTGCTGTCGGTTTAATTCGCCCAACACCTCTTTCGTAACGGCAACACTACTTGGCTAGTTATTCAAAAACAAAAAAGCCCTACAAGCTAGGTTTTAACTTGTAGGGCTTTTTAATTGTGCGCCCAATATGGGCGCACTTTTGTGGGCGCAAGCCTCGTCATCAATTACCCACAACACCAAACAAAAGCAGTTTGGCTAAGCTAATGCTGTTTAGTGTTTCATGACACCAGACGAACCGGCAGGGCCTTGTTGCTTTGCCCGCGCAATAGACTCGGCCGCTAGACGAGCGACTTCTTCGTCTGACAAAGGTGTTGGCATACGCTCGAGAGCAACCTCAAGAACGCGATCAATCCAGCGTACTGGAATAATTTCTAGCTTGTTCTTGACGTTGTCGGGGATGTCAGCCAAGTCTTTCACGTTTTCTTCGGGAATTAATACGGTTTTAATCCCGCCACGATGAGCAGCTAAAAGTTTTTCTTTTAGACCGCCAATGGCCAACACTTCGCCGCGAAGCGTGATTTCTCCGGTCATGGCAACATCGGAACGCACAGGGATGCCGTTTAGAGCAGATACCATGGCCACAATAATGGCGATACCGGCTGACGGACCATCTTTGGGCGTTGCCCCTTCGGGGAAATGCACGTGGATATCTTTCTCTTGGAAAAAGTTGTTAGGAATGCCCCACTGCTGTGCCCGAGCTCGGACGACGCTGCGTGCTGCCTCGACGGATTCTTTCATCACATCGCCCAGAGAGCCTGTGCGCAAGATTTGCCCTTTACCAGGCATGTCGGCCACCTCGATAGTGAGCAGGTCGCCACCGACTTCTGTCCAGGCTAAGCCGGTAACTTGGCCGACTTTGTTTTCAGACTCGGCTTTACCATAGGTATAGCGTCTTACCCCAAGATAATCGTTGAGGTTTTCGGCATTAACCACAATAGGTAATTTGGGTGTTTTTGCAGCCTTTTTAGTAGCGTCTTTATCTTTGGCTTTTTTGCTTGAACTCGATTCGGCTTCAAGGATTTCTTTAACCACCTTACGACAAATTTTGCTAAGTTCGCGCTCGAGTGAACGTACACCCGCTTCACGCGTGTAGTAGCGAATAATGTCGCGCACGGCGTCTTCTTGAACCTCTATTTCGTTTTCTTTGAGCCCATTGTTTTTAACAAGTTTGGGCAAGAGGTGGTCGAAGGCAATACGAACTTTTTCGTCTTCGGTGTAGCCAGAAAGACGGATAACCTCCATACGATCGAGCAAGGCCGGCGGGATGTTTAAGGTATTGCTTGTGGCAACAAACATCACATCGGACAAATCGAAATCGACCTCGATGTAGTGGTCTTGGAATGTGTGGTTTTGTTCGGGGTCGAGCACTTCGAGCAAGGCTGACGATGGATCGCCACGGAAATCAGCGCCCATTTTGTCGATTTCGTCGAGTAAAAACAATGGGTTACGTACCCCTACCCGCGACATGTTCTGTAGGATTTTACCGGGCATTGAGCCAATATAGGTACGACGATGACCCCGAATTTCGGCTTCATCACGTACACCACCCAAGGCCATACGCACAAATTTACGGTTGGTTGCTCGGGCGATTGATTGGCCTAAAGAGGTTTTTCCGACCCCTGGAGGGCCTACCAAGCACAAAATAGGAGCTTTAAGTTTACGTACCCGTTGTTGAACAGCAAGGTATTCGACGATGCGTTCTTTAACTTTTTCGAGGCCATAATGATCGGCATCGAGAACTTCTTGAGCCTTATCGATTGACCGACTAATACGGCTACGTTTGTGCCAAGGCAAACCAATAAGCGTTTCGATGTAATTACGAACAACGCTAGCTTCGGCCGACATAGGCGACATTAGTTTAAGCTTTTTAAGCTCGGATTCGGCCTTTTTGGCCGCTTCGGCTGGTAGTTTGGCGTCGGCGATTTTCTTCTCGAGTTCTTCGAGATCGGCACCATCTTCGCCCTCGCCTAATTCTTTTTGAATGGCCTTAACTTGTTCGTTTAGGTAGTAGTCGCGCTGGCTTTTCTCCATTTGTTTTTTTACACGACCACGGATGCGCTTCTCGACTTGCAAAATATCAATTTCGGATTCGAGTTGCGACAGCAAATGTTCGAGGCGTTCGACAATGTCGGTAACTTCGAGCAAGGTTTGCTTTTGCTCGAGCTTAAGCGGCAGATGCGCCGCAATTGTGTCGGCCAAACGCCCTGCTTCGTCGATACCGCTTAACGAAGTAAGAATTTCTTGGGGGATTTTTTTGTTGAGCTTAACGTATTGCTCGAATTGCCCTACCACAGCACGGCGTAAACCCTCGGCTTCGGGGTTGGTGTCGCTTTCGCCAGGAATGGCTTCGACTTGAGCCGTGTAATGGGATTCGGCCTCGGTGGCCTCGATAATGCGGGCACGATTAATGCCCTCGACGAGTACTTTTACTGTGCCATCGGGCAATTTAAGCATTTGCAAAATGCTAGCCACGCAACCGATTTCGTATAAATCTTCGGGTGCTGGATCGTCTTTGCCGGCCGATTTTTGTGCGACCAGCATGATGCTGTTACCTTCTTCCATGGCCAGCTCGAGCGCCTTGATTGAGCGTGGGCGCCCTACAAATAAGGGGATGACCATATGCGGAAATACCACCACGTCGCGCAAAGGCAGCAGCGGTAAAACCGTGGACTCTGAAGATTGAATCTGGCTCGCAGACATAATGTTTCCTTTATAAATGCTGCAACGAGAGCAAGA
>DATGSD010000143.1:0-3631 GCA_035302965.1 Burkholderiaceae bacterium
CATGGGCGCTTGCGGATGACCCCATACCAATGAAGAGCCAAAGCGATTCATTTTGTTGGCATCGATCGCAAACTCGCGAGCAAACACAATATCGTTAATGATAAATGGGTTGTGCGTTTTAATAGCCGCGAGGTCGTTAATACCTAAGCCGCCAGCTTCTAAAGCATTTTTTGCAGCGGGCACCGGGGCGGCTGGCATAAATGCGGGTTTAACACGTGCTTGGCCAAATGAAACCAATTGAATACTGATGTTGGGGTCGCGTGATAATTCGGCCGCGTGCTCGGCCGTGGTTAAAACCATGCCAGCATTGCCGTCAGCCGGGTGAGTTTGACCACCAAAAGTTACTGTGCCGCCTTCTAGTAAGGGCTTAAGTTTTGCAAGGCCTTCGGCCGTAGTGGGGTGTATACCTTCGTCGGCATTTAGCACGGCTTGCTCACGGCGAAAGCGCGCATCAGGTACCGAGAAGGGTAAATCCATAAAGCGCTTTAAAAAGGCGGCATCGTTTGCCAGAGCTTCTTGGTATTGTTCGTAACGTCTAAGTACCAACTCGTGTTGCTCGGCGGTTGTAATGCCGTGTTCGGCGGCCACGTTTTCAGCGGTTTGTATCATGGCAACGCCGGTATTCGGGTCGAAATTAAAGCTATCTAGCACCCAGTCTTCGTGTTCGCCTGTACCACCTGGGCCATGTGGGGCCGGGTAGTAAATATGAGGCCCGTTAGAAACGCGGTCGGCTGCGATGGCCAGAGCAACCGAGCCACCACCGGTTTGAATGTCGTTAGCTAAGGTTTGCAATAAGCGCACACTGGTTGCACACGCCTGGCTGATAGTGGGACCGGCTAGCAAGGGTGCATCGAGGGCAGACATTAACCAGGGTAGGCCGTAAAAAGCGCTTTTTTGGGGAATAGACATCCCTAAAGCGGCTGTATCAAACTGGCTTATTGCTAGCTGACGTTTTTCCAGCGCACTTTTTGCCACATGCGCCGCAAATTTAAGACTATGTAAATGCGAAAAACTACCTTGCCAACGAGAAAACGGAGTTGACCAGTAAGCTCCGTACGGAATGTAAACGGGTTTCATGGTTAAGTGGTCCTTGCCTATATAGGGTGTTACAAAGAGGGGTGTGTTTGATGTCTTCTGGCAACACAAATAGCCTGCTTGCTGTATTTTTGTGGCTTGTCAACATCATGCTAATCAATTTTATTGACCTTTTACTGTACTACTCTTAATATAGATGCGTTGGGATTTTCAAGTTCGTCGAAGTTAGTACAAGGTAGTGCCAGTTTATGGTGCTCTGTGGCTTTTTCTACTCCTTGAAGTCTTATCTTTGGGCATTCGCCCTAATTTTTACCAGGGTTAACACCCTATACGGAGTTGCAAAAATGCAAACAGAAACTGGCATTGTAAAATGGTTTAACAACGAAAAAGGCTATGGCTTTATTAAGCCCGAGTCTGGTGGCAAAGATCTTTTCGCCCACCACACCGATATCGTTGGCACAGGCTTTAAATCGCTCGAAGAAAACCAACGTGTTTCTTTCGTTGCCGCCGAAGGCCAAAAAGGCCCCCAAGCCAAGCAAATCGAAGTTATCTAATCGTTAACGGCAAAGCCTAGTGTTTTAAGGCTTTACTTGTTAATAAAAAACGCCGGCAGATACCGGCGTTTTTTATTTAATGGTATTCATCGAGCTTTTTTAGATGTTTTTGCTTGTCGGCATCGGGTAAAAACGAAGCCTCGATGCTGTTACGAGCCAATTTAACAAGGTCGGCTTTAGTAAAGCCGTGGGCTCGGGCGCTGGCCATGTAATTGTCGACCACATAACCGCCAAAATAAGAGGGGTCGTCTGAATTAACAGTTACTTTAACGCCTTGTTTTAGCATGCGCCCTAAATTGTGATCGTCTAACGATTCAACCACCTTTAAACGCAGGTTAGACAAAGGACATACCGTTAATGGGGTTTGTTCTTGAATAAGGCGCCGCATGAGTTGTGGATCTTCTTCGGCGCGCACACCATGATCGATGCGATCGACTTGCAAAATATCGAGTGCATCGCGCACGTAGTCGGCTGGGCCTTCTTCGCCAGCGTGGGCCACCAAACGAAAGCCTAAATCTTTGCATCGCTTAAATACCCGCGCAAATTTTTCGGGTGGGTTGTTTTTTTCGGCTGAGTCTAGGCCAATGGCAAGCCAGAGGTCTTGGTATTGCTCGCGTAAGGGTAGGGCGGCCCCTAGGGTTTCAAACGCGTCTTCTTCGCTTAGGTGGCGCAAAAAACACATAATTAAATAGCTGCTAAGCCCATGTGTGTCGCGCATCTGGCGCAGCGCTCGGGCAATACCTGCAAAAACGGTTTCGATAGGCACACCACGTGCGGTATGGGTTTGCGGATCGAACATGATTTCGGCATGCACTACCCCATCGGCGTGAGCTTTTTGCATATAGGCCAGCGTCATGTCGTAAAAATCTTGTTCGGTAATCAAGGCATCAGCGCCGGCGTAGTACAGATCGAGAAACGACTGTAAATTGCTGAAGTTATACGCCGCTTTTAGGTTTTCAACTGACGGCCACGGCAGACGAATACCATTGCGATTTGCCATTTCGAATAGCATTTCGGGCTCGAGCGAACCCTCGATATGCATGTGCAATTCGGCTTTAGGCAAGCCCGTTATAAAATTTCGTAGTTCGGTATCAGAAAGTTTGGCAGTCATGGATTATTCCTCTTGTCGTTTGGCTCGGTAGCCTGCTATAGCTACAAAAGCCCATGAACTGATAAGGCAAAGGCCGCCAATAGGGGTTAGGGGCCCCAGCCACTTAGAGCCACTTAAACTAAGGGCATATAAACTACCACTAAATAAAATAATGCCGGTTAGCATCAGGTTAGCAGCCAAGCTTAACAAAGAAGAAGGTAGGCGAATAGCTAAGCTTGCCAACCCAACTAGGCCAAGCCCGTGCACTAATTGGTACAAAACAGCGGTTTGCCACATACTGGTTTGGGCGGCAGCGAGACGGTGAGCTAAGGCATGTGCGCCAAAGGCGCCCGCAGCAACGCCCGAAAGCATGATAAGTGCTGCAGCAATTAAAAATGTACGGTAATGGGTCATCGCTAACTTCCGGTTGTGCATCTATGCGTTTAGCCGCACTCATTAGGTTGTTTGTGCTTTGTAATAAATACGCTGTTTAATTGGCCGTAGCCGCTTGAGGGATGCGCGCGGTGTTGTGTTACGTAAAAGGTTTGTTGCGCGAGCGCTCCGCTAGCGGCATCAAACTGACTGATTGTAAAAGGTATCGTATTATTGCCGATACGCTCGTGCTTTGCGACCAGTAGAGCTAAACACTAATTCACGCAGCCAGCTAGTAACTCGAAGGGGGTTTTTTTGCGCTTGTCTTTTTTCGTACTGACAGTCGTACTAATTTTAACGGCCTGCTCGCGCGAGCCTGTCAATAGCCCCTACCCACACGGAGCTGAGAGTGAAAACGTTTTATATACCTCGTTTGGGCAGCGATCACCAAAATACCTCGATCCGGCAAGTTCTTATTCTAGCGACGAGACCCCGTTTACTTACTCGATTTACGAGCCCTTGTATGGCTATCACTATTTACAGCGACCCTACCAGCTAAAAGCGCGGGCGGCCCAAGCCA
>DATGSD010000144.1:0-3638 GCA_035302965.1 Burkholderiaceae bacterium
AGTTGGTTTCTAAAGCACATCCTGAACGCTCGAGCTGGACGTTGTTGAAACCCAATTCGAGCAACTCGTTTTTAAGAGTTTCTTCGAGGCCACGTGGACAGGGGATAAAAAGCGGAAAATTTGGGCCTTTTATTAATGCAATATTTTGCAAGGAGGCGCCAGATTCTGCAGCTTGTTTTGTTGCAACATTAGGGCTGTGCTTATGTGCCACCGGCGAGGATTTTTGGGAAGCAGGCCTTTTGCTGGACCGGCCCGGTGGTTGTTCGCTATTTAAGCGGCGTTGCTCAACCGCGCGAGCACGCGCACCTGTTCGCTTTCGTGCCGTTTTTTGAGTTTTGCTTGCGGTTTTTGGCAGACGCAAGGTGGTTCGATTGCCTGAGTCAGTCATGGTCGTTGTTTAAAAGGGCCGCACAATAACAAGAATTAAAATGCCCAGCAAAAGTAAAACAGGCAGCTCATTAAACCACCGGTAAAAACGGTGCGAATACGTATTTCGTCCGGTTTGGAAGCGTTTGAGTAATTGTCCGCAATAGAGGTGGTAAACCACAAGTAACAAGACCAGCAGCCATTTAAGATGCATCCAGAGCTGGCCGCGGCCTAAACCATAAGCGCTATACAAATAAATACCCAGGGCGATTGCCGGAACGGCAAGTATGGTCATGAATCGGAATAGCCGTTTGGCCATCCCGAGGAGGCAAACCTGGGTGGGTATGTCTTGTGGTTGGGCAAGGTTAACAAAAATACGGGGCAGGTAGAACAGCCCCGCAAACCACGCAATAACGAATAAAAGATGAAAGGTTTTAATCCATGCCATGAGGTTTAGCCGCGCAGTTGTCCGTTACCGGTTAAAACCCACTTCAGGGTTGTTAAGCCCTCAAGCCCAACTGGGCCACGAGCGTGGAGGCGGTTGGTTGAGATGCCAATTTCGGCACCAAGACCATATTCGAAACCATCGGCAAAGCAGGTGGGTAAATTGACATAAACCGAGCTAGAGTCGACTTCACGCTGAAATTGTGTGGCGGCTTCAAGGTTTTCGGTGACGATGGATTCGGTATGACCCGAACCCCACTGCGTGATGTGTTCGATGGCTTGGTCGATATCGTTAACGATTCGTATCGCTAAGATAGCGTCGAGATATTCGGTAGCCCAGTCGACGTCGGTGGCGGCCTCGACAGTGGCGTCGTTTAATAAAGCGCGTGTTTTCTCGCAGCCTTTAAGCGTGACACCTTTTTCTTGCAGGGTTTTGGCTAAACGCGGCAAGATGTTGGCGGCAATGTCTTGATGAACGAGTAAGGTTTCCATGGTGCCGCAAATACCATAGCGATAGGTTTTGGCATTAACGGCAACGTCGTGCGCTTTATCGAGATCGGCGGCCACATCGATATATAAATGGCAATTGCCATCGAGGTGCTTTAGTAAAGGAACCGTGGCTTCGGCGCTAAGACGTTCGATAAGACCACGCCCACCGCGTGGGATAATGACGTCGATATAGTCGGTTTGGGTAACCAGCTGTCCCACTACCGCCCTATCGGTGGTGTCGATAACTTGGGCGGCGTGGGCGGGTAAGCCGGCTTGATCTAGGCCTTGTTTGATAATTGCGCCCAATGCTTGGTTAGAATGGTAAGCTTCGCTGCCACCGCGTAAAACCACCGCATTTCCTGACTTTAAGCAAAGAGCAGCAGCGTCAATGGTTACGTTAGGGCGTGACTCGTAAATAATGCCAATAACGCCAAGTGGTACCCGCATTTGACCAACACGCATGCCGTTAGGGCGAATAGTTGAAGCCGTTTGGCTGCCGACAGGGTCGGGCATGGCGGCAATTTGTCTAAGCCCCGTAGCCATATTCGCGATAACACGATCAGACAAGGTTAAACGATCGACTAAGGCCGCTCCTAAGCCGTTTTCTTTGGCGGCGGCTAAGTCTTTGGCATTTTCCTCTTTTAGCTGCTGAGCATTTTTTTCGAGTAAATCGGCTATGGCAAGTAAGGCTGCCGACTTATCGGCGTCGCTGGCGGTCATTAGTAGGCGCGAGGCGCTGCGGGCTTGTTTGCCAATTTGAGTAATGGTTTGCTGGGCTGCTTTTTGAGGCGAGGAAGCTACAGAAGTTTGAGTCATGGCTAAAGATATTAGGGTAGGGTTATATAAACAACTGCGCTGAATAGGATAGCGCTAGTGGTAGCCAGATAAAGGGTATTAGCTAAAACTAGCCAGTAGTTAATACGGGCAATAAATAAGTAAACTGCTTGCGTATACGTCGCAAGGAACAGTTTATTTAATAATACACGGTCGTTGCTTAGTATGGCTGAAATGTCAGCTGTTTGCCGTTTGCATATGGCTTAAACGCATTAGCAAGCGACTTAATTCTTCCCATGGGTCATTTAAACGGCCCTCTACCGGCAAGCCCTTTATAAGGCGGTCGATGTCGTGAGCATGCTGAACGGCGGCCGGCCAGCGTTGTGGGCTTGCACGCGTAACGGTTTGCCGAACGAGTTGCTCGCGTTTTCCAAAAACTCGCTGGCGGCGTAATTCGGGTGAAATGTCGTGACCACTGTTAGCTAGCGTTGCTAGACGGGCTAATAAACGGATTTCTTCACCAACAGCCCAAAGCACCAAGGGTAGTGCCGTACCTTCAGCTTTTAGACCATGCAAAATCGCTAGCGCTTTGCTGGTATCGGCAGCTAACATGGCTTCGCGCAAATCGAACACATTGTAACGGGCGACGTCTAGAACGGCCTGCTCGACGTGTTCGGCACTTATTTTACCCGGAGGATAGAGCAAACCCAATTTTTGAATTTCTTGGTGGGCGGCCAAAAGGTTGCCTTCAACCTTATCGGCCAGCCACTCGAGGCTAGCTTGTTCGACTTGCTGCTGTTGTTTTTTGAGCCGACCAGCAATCCAGCTTGGCAGTTGTTCGCGACGAATGGTGGGGATGCGAACATCGCTAGCTTGAGCAGACAAATTTCGCAGCCATTTGCTGCGGCTTATGGTGGCATCGATTCGGGGCAGTGTCAGCATCACTATATGGTTTTGCAGTTGCTGTTTCGTCACTTGCTCGGCAAGTTGGTTGAGCTTGTCGGCACCGACTCGGCCGGGCCTGCCACTAGGCAAATGCACTTCGACCAATTTTTGATCGCCAAATAAAGACGTGTTTTGTAGAGCTGCATCGAGTGCTGACCAGTCGCTACGGGCTTCTAGAGTTAGAGTCGCACGCTCGGTATACCCACTTTGTTGTGCGGTATGACGTAAAAGATCGCAGGCTTCGATAACAAGCAAGGTTTCGTCGCCACTAATTAAGTACAGCGAATCGAGTTTAGGCGAGCTTTGCTGTAAAGATCGATGCAGTTGGTCGAGAGTTAATGTGCGGCTCATAAGGCGGCAAAAAAGCCGAAGGTGGTTAAGGAAAGTTTAAAAGGGGCGACTCGAAATAATCGTCATCATAAAGCTGATCGGGAATGGCCTCTTCGTCGTCGGCAAAGTCGTCTGGCCACGTACTGTCTGGCGAGTGTTTGAGCTCTTGGTATTTTTCTTGTACGGCTGCTGACGTTAAGCGTCTGACCATCTGGTCAACAATACTTTGTTGCATGTCGACGAACAATTGACTGATTTCGCCTTGTTTGGCTTGAAAGGCGCTTGATTCG
>DATGSD010000145.1:0-3194 GCA_035302965.1 Burkholderiaceae bacterium
ATATTGCTGCAATCCCCGATTTTCAGGTCGATGGTCGCTTTTCATCCGAGCGCTACAACCAAGTATTAAATGCTATGGGTTACAGCAGCCGCGATTTCGAAATGGGCCAACGCTACGAAATGGCGTTGCGTCGTGTACTCGACCCGGTTAAACGCACGGCTAAACTACCTACACCGGTTAGTGAAGCGATCGCCAATTCGTTGACCGAAGAGCGCGTCGTGCGGGTACAAAACTTTGCTGCCTCTGATTTCGAAGACGATATTACTGTAAGCGATGAAGAAATTCGTCAGTGGTACGACGACAATACCGATTTGCTTCAAGTACCACAATCGCTGCGGGCACAGTATTTATTACTCGATGAAGCTGCTGCTATGCGCGATTTACCCGATGTTTCAGAAGACCAGCTAAAAGCCTATTACGAGCAAAATAAAAGCCGCTACGTGCAAGCCGGCCGACATCGCTTAGCGCACATTTTGATCGACTCGCCACAACATAGCGAAACCGATCGCGAGCGTGCCGAAGCTTTGGCGGCCCAAGCAGCAGCACAGCCAGATAGTTTTGCCGAATTAGCGCAAGAGCATTCCGACGATGGTGGCACCGCTTCCGATGGGGGTGTTTTAGGTTGGATTTCTCCTGGGGCATTTCCCCCCGAGCTCGAAGACTACGCTTTTGCCTTAAAAGAGGGCGAAGTGTCTGGGGTTGTCGAAAGCTCTGATGGCTTTCATATTTTCAAAGCCATCGAAGTCGAGCCCGAGCAGGGCGAAAGTTTTGAGCAAGCTCGCACTAAAGTCGAGGCTGAAGTACGGCGTCAGCTTGGGTCTGAGCGTTATGCCGAAATGGCTTCCGAACTTACCGATTTAATTTACGATCATCCCGACACCCTCGATGTGGCGGCGCAAAATCTGGGCTTAGAGCTACGCATTGCCGATGGCATCGCTGAAGAAGGTTTATTGCCGGCGCAATTCGTCGATGCCGATAAGCCAGCCTCTGAAAGTGCCGATGCTCAGCATTTACAAGATCCGCGCGTGCGGCGGGCTTTATTCTCGTCTTCGGCTTTGGTCGATAAGCATAATTCGGGTTTAATCGAGCTGGCACCAGACACCCTGATTGTGGTTCGCGTCGACAGCATTACGCCCGAACATACGCAAGCTTTCGAATTGGCTCAAACTGCTATTAAGCAGCGATTAATCCGAGAAGCTGCCCTTCAACGCGCCCGTGAAGCTGGCCAACAGGCTTTGGCGGCACTCGAATCTGCCGATGATGCCGCACTTTTAGACGAGTTTTCATCTACACAAACCATAAGTCGTACTGCACCTGGCTCGCTTGCCACATCGGCACTCGAGGCCGCTTTTGCGGTTAAGCCAAACGCCTTACCGGCGTATCGTGGGGCCGAAACCGAATCGGGCTATTCGATCGTTCGGGTTGAAGAGGTGCGCCAAGGCGATATCGATGCTGCCTTACTCGCTGCGTTTCAGCGCGATCTCGAACAAGCCCAAGCCGCAGCCGAAGAGCAAGCAGTACTACAAGCCATGCGTGCTGAGCAAGGGGTAACTTTTTTACCAGCGGCTGAAAAGCTTTTGTTAGGTGACGACGACTAATTACTTTTTGTTAAGCGTATTTAGCAGTTCTTCAAGGATTGGCCATACATTTTCAGCCAAAATGGCTTGAGCACTTTCGTTGGGGTGCAGACGGTCGTCTTGAAAGTATTCGTCAGATAAGGCAATACCTTCTAAAAAGAACGGCACAAAAGCAAGTTGGTATTGATCGGCAAGATCGGCATACATTTTCTTGAACTGGTTGGCGTAGCGCTGGCCATAGTTGGGCGGAATTTGCATGCCAATTAATACCACCGAAGCGCCGCGTTCTTGTATTTGCTCAATCATTTGGGCTAAATTGTTGCGGGTCATTTCAAGCGACAAGCCCCGTAAAGCGTCGTTACTGCCAAGCTCAAGTACAACCACGCTGGGTTCGTGGTCGTCAAGCGTGCTTTTTAAACGACTAAGGCCACCGCTGCTAGTGTCGCCGCTAATACTGGCATTACGGATGACGTAATGCCAGTTGTTTTTGTTAAGCCGCTCTTGCAGTAGTTTGGTCCACCCACTGCCTCGCTGAATACCGTATTCAGCCGACAGGCTGTCACCAATAACAACAATAACGTTGTCTGGGTGGGGGCTGTTCGTACTGTTAGCTTGTGGTGTTGCAAAAACAGTTAAGCTTGGACAAATTAAAGAAGCGAACAGTAAAAGCCCAAACCTTAGGCGCAAAAATGTATGCATAAACAAAGTCATCCTATTATCGTAAAAAACCTAAGTCGCTATGTCAGCGACTCGGCTGGCACGATCACTATTTTAGACAATGTCAGTTTTGAAGTTGCTGCCGGCCAGTCGGTCGCAATTACCGGCAGTTCGGGCTCGGGTAAATCGACCTTACTGGGCTTAATGGCGGGCCTAGAACTTCCGCAAGCGGGTCGGGTTTTTATTATGGGGCACGATTTGTTTGCTCTCGATGAAGACGGACGCGCCGAAATACGTCGCCAACACGTTGGCTTTGTTTTTCAATCTTTTCAGCTTTTACCTAATTTAACGGCTCTAGAAAATGTCATGCTGCCACTCGAACTTGCAGGCAAGCCGGCCGAAGCTGCAGCAAAAGCCATGCTCGAGCGGGTAGGCCTGTCAGAGCGTTTACACCACTACCCACGCACTTTATCGGGTGGCGAACAGCAACGTGTTTCTTTAGCGCGTGCCTTTGTTGTCGAACCGCAAATCGTGTTTGCCGACGAACCCACCGGCAGCCTCGACGCCGAGAATGGTCGTCGTATAAACGAGTTGATGTTTTCAATGGTGTCTGAAAAAGGAGCCACCTTGGTGTTGGTTACCCACGACGATCAGCTAGCCAACCGGTGCCAACATCGCTTACGGCTAGAGGGCGGGCGTTTACTCGAAATTTAACTTGCCGGACGGCTTGTTAGCTGAACCAGCAAAATACTAAGTAAAACGGCCAGCAAACCAAATAATGACCAGCCCCGCATAGCTTGGTCAAGCAAAGTCCAGCCCAAAATAACGGCGGTTACTGGGCTGAGTAAAATTAACGACGAAACAGCCACTGGCGATAGCTGAGCCACCCCTTTAAACCAAACAACATAAGCCAATAAGGCGCCGCCTAACGACAAATACACATAGCCACCTAATTCGAGG
>DATGSD010000146.1:0-6676 GCA_035302965.1 Burkholderiaceae bacterium
CCGATGTTGCCCGAAGTACTGTCAAATGGCATTTGCTCTTTAAACCCCAACGAAGATCGCCTTGTTTTAGTTTGCGATATGGTCATCCCGGGTAATGGCGTTAAGGCGGGGCAGGTAAGCGCTTATCAGTTTTATACTGCGGTTATCTGCTCGCATGCGCGTACTACTTACGACCAAGTTTGGACGGCGCTGCAGCAGCCGGATGGCCCTGCGGCAAAAGAAATTCTTGATGTGCTGCCACAAATACAAGAGTTGTATCAGCTGTTTCACGTACAAGAACAAGCCCGAGTAAAACGTGGGGCTATCGAGTTCGACACTGTTGAAACCCGCATTTTGGCCACTCCGCTAGGTCGCATCGAGGAAATCGTGCCAGTCGAGCGTAACGATGCTCACCGCATTATCGAAGAGTGTATGTTGGCTGCTAATACCTGTGCGGCCGACTTCATGCGCCGCAATCGCCGCCAAGGCCTGTACCGAGTTCACGAGGGGCCAACTCCCGAAAAACTTAGTGCTTTGCGCGACTATTTACGTACTTTGGGTTTACGTTTGGGGGGTGGCGACGATCCTAGCCCTCAAGATTTTGCCGACCTCATGGTTAAGTTGCGCGAACGACCCGATTTTCATGTGGTGCAAACCATGGTGTTGCGCTCTTTACAGCAAGCCATTTACAGCCCCGAGCAAATGGGCCACTTTGGCTTAGCCTATGAGGGTTACGCCCACTTTACCGCGCCAATTCGTCGCTACCCCGATCTTTTAACCCACCGAGTTATTAAGTCAATTCTCGAGAAAAAGCGTTACATACCCGATGTTGAAGACGCTGAAGAGCTAGCTACTTTACCCAAGGGCAAGCGCACTCAGGCTATTTGGGAAAAGCTCGGCTTGCTGTGTTCAGCCCGCGAACGCCGTGCCGAAGAGGCATCGCGCGATGTCGAAGCCTGGCTTAAATGCTGGTTTATGCGCGAACATATCGGTGAAATCTTTAGTGGCCACGTAACAGGTGTGGCGCCATTTGGCTTGT
Source organism: Burkholderiaceae bacterium (assembly GCA_035302965.1). Taxonomy (GTDB): domain Bacteria; phylum Pseudomonadota; class Gammaproteobacteria; order Burkholderiales; family Burkholderiaceae_B; genus DATGSD01. Next base: position 1,019 of record DATGSD010000146.1, read on the forward strand.
TTATTACACTAGACACCCTTTTTGTCGAAGGGATGGTGCACGTCTCCGAGCTTGGTTCCGACTATTTTCAATACAACGAGGCAACGCACGAGCTACTGGGTGAACGCACCGGTATCCGTTATCGCCTAACCTCGGCCGTGCAGGTTCAAGTGGCACGGGTCGATTTAGAAGCTCGTCGAATCGACTTCCAGTTGGTTAAGGGCACAAGCTATAAAGCGGTTAAACAAGCTATTACCCAGCCCAAAAAGCCGGCTATTAAACGCATTAAAAAGGCGGCGTCAACGAAACCTGCGGCCTTAAAAGGTACAACGGCCAGCGAACGACGCGCGGCTGCCAAACGGGCGGCTAAAAAGTCGGCAAGCAAGTCTGGACGACGGTCGCGTTAGACGTTTTAAGCGATGCGTAATGCGCTGCAAACGGCCAGTAGCGACTTGGCGCTAAAATGGTCGCATCGATTATGTTTCAATTTAAGGTGCTTATGGCGTCTGATCAGGTGTTGGCGGGCTTTCATGCTATCCAAGGGCGGTTAAAACAGGCGCCCGAAACCATTCGTTGTATTTATGTCGACCAAAAGCGTCGCGACCGGCGTCTCCAATCGTTACTCGACCGTGCTCATCAGTTAGGCTGTAAAACGCAACAAACCTCAGCCGACCATTTACAGCAGTTAGTCGGTAAAACGCGGCATCAAGGGGTTGTGGCTTTAGCTGTAGCCCATGTGCTAGCAACGTCGGTCGAAGAAGTTCTCGATCGCCTCGAGGCAGAAAACCAGCAACCACTATTATTGGTTCTTGATGGCATTACTGATCCTCATAATTTAGGGGCGTGTTTACGCACCGCCGATGCTGCAGGTGCACATGCGCTAATTGCTCCACGCGACCAATCGGCCAGCTTACAGGCTTCGGCTCGGCGGGTAGCAAGTGGGGCAGCCGACCATATTCCTTATCTGCAAGTCACCAATTTAGCGCGTACATTACGCTATTTAAAAGACCGCGATATTTGGGTAGTAGGCACTGACGATCAAGCGACTAGCAACTTGTTTCAAACCGATGCGCGCCGTCCTTTAGCGTGGGTGTTGGGGGCGGAAGGCAAGGGTATGCGACGCTTAACGCGCGACACTTGCGATGAATTAGTGCAAATTCCCATGATGGGGTCGGTTGAAAGCCTTAATGTCAGCGTTGCAACAGCCGTGTGCTTATACGAAACGGTGCGCCAACGCCAAGGGCTATAAACAATTATTGGTCTTGCCGTTTCAACGGCTTACCCCTGTTATTTCTGATTATCTCGTGATGCCAAATGCCAAAAGACAAGCACTTTACAACCAATATATTGCACGCCGATAGGCGCGCCGGAAGCGAATATGGTGCGGTGCACGCGCCACAACATGCGTCTACCCAGTACGCGTTTAACGATGTCCGCGATTTGGTCGCGGTTTTTCAAGGACGACCAGGGTTTTCTTATGCGCGTCAGGGCTCGCCAACAACCCGAGCGCTAGAGGCCAAAATCAGCCAAATGGAAGGTGGCATCAACACCGTTTGCTTTTCAACGGGTATGGCCGCTTTAGCCGCAACATTTTTAACCTTGCTGCGACAAGGCGACCACCTTATTTCTAGTAATTATATTTTTGGCAACACCAACAGCTTGTTTAGCACCTTGAGGCGTTTTGGCGTAGAAGTGTCGTTTGTTGATGCAACCAAGGTCGACGAGGTAAAAGCCGCTTATCAAGACAATACGCGTTTGGTATTTGTTGAATCGATTGCCAACCCAGCAACCCAAGTCGCCGATCTTGAGGGTATTGGCCAGTGGTGCACCGAGCAAGGTTTGTTGTACGTGCTAGACAATACATTGGCAACCCCATGGTTATGCCAGGGCCGAGCTGTAAAAGCAGGTTTAGTGGTTAACTCGCTGTCTAAATATATTGGCGGCCACGGCCATGTCTTGGGTGGGGCGGTAACAGACACCGGTTTATTCGATTGGACTGCTTACCCAGCTATTTTTGAAGCGTATCAAACTGGCGAGGCCGCCAATTGGGGCTTGACGCAAATTCGTAAAAAAGGTTTGCGTGATATGGGGGCCACCTTAAGTTCTGATGCGGCTCATCGTGTTTCTGTTGGGGCGGAAACGCTCGAGTTACGCATGGAAAAAGCCTGCGCAAACGCCTTGCAGCTCGCGCAAGCCCTAAAGGAAATGCCCGAGGTTACCAGTGTTCAATACCCCGGCCTGGTGTCGCATCCACAACATCAACGTGCTCGGCACTTGTTTAAGCAGCGTTATGGCGCAATAATGGCGGTAGAGTTAGATGCCCACGTTAATCTCTTTGCATTTCTTAACCGCTTACAGGTTTGGGTTTTGGCAACGCATCTAGGTGATACTCGTAGCTTAGTTATTCCGGTAGCACACACGATTTACCACGAAATGGGTGCGCAACGGCGTGCCGAGATGGGGATAGCCGATAATCTATTACGCTTATCCGTCGGTATCGAAAATGTTTCCGATCTTATCACCGACTTTAAAAATGCTTTATTGAATGCTTAAATAAGCTTTTACAAGCAAAAGTAAAGCTGGGCACAAAACCCAAGGTTTTAGCTTTGTTATTATCGTTGCCTTTTGGCCTTGGGTATTGTGGCAGCTTTGCTTGCTACCAGGCTTAAATTAATTTATTTTGCCTAAGCCTGCTTTTCAGTAATAAAGCTTTGCTTGTGCGGCTTACAAGCCGATTTCGACTTGACAGCCAAGCGATTCAAAGGCTTAATACGGCTTAACCGTACCGGCCTGGGCAGATTGATTCATTGACCGGTAACCAGCGTACTGCGCCACTTTTGGTGGTCTGTATGGTTTCGCGGTTGCCAATTTTTTAAACGGCCAGAGAAAGGGCGTTACTTTTTAAACTGGCCATAATAATTCTCAGGGGAAAACCTTAATGAATAAAACAGAGCTCATCGAACACATTTCCGCAACTGCCGAATTAACTAAGGCCGATGCTGGCCGCGCCTTAGATGCATTTATTGATGCCGTAACGACTACCCTGAAAGACAACGGCTCGGTAACATTAGTAGGCTTTGGTTCTTTCTCGGTTTCCGAACGTGCAGCACGCACGGGTCGCAACCCCCGCACCGGCGAAGCCATCCAAATTAAAAGCGCTCGTGTACCGCGTTTTCGTCCGGGTAAGACGCTTAAAGATGCCGTTAATTAAGGCGTTTGCCGCTTATGCAAGCTAACTTGAGTTTTCAAAAAAAGCAGTCTATAATTGTTTTTTTCGCAAAGCACTAAGTTAAAAGTTAGTACTTGCGTTAGCCCCTTTTTAGTAAACTTGTCTTTTTGGCTACCATAGTTTATGTGCGTAGTTGATAAGCTTAGTTTATTTATTGGGGGTGCTTAGCTCAGCTGGTAGAGCGGCGCCCTTACAAGGCGTAGGTCGGCGGTTCGATCCCGTCAGCACCCACCAAACCAATTAGCTAAAGCCCTTGTAGTGTAAACAACTACAAGGGCTTTTTTGTATGCACACGCAACTGGCACAGCATAAAAAACGCAGCGGCTAATACTAGCACGCTGCGTTTAAAAGTAGCGTTTGACGTTAGCGGCTTACGCTTTAGTCGGCTGCTACATATTTGCCATCTTTAATGGTTAGCATCATTTGTGCTTGGCTATCGAAACCCCAGTGGTCGTCGGGTGTGTAGGTAATAACTCCTTGGGTAATTGGAATGCTGCCGTAGCTCTCTAGGGCTTCTTTAAGGGCTTTACGGAACTCAGCAGTACCGGGCTTACCTTTTTCACGCGCAACGGGGATAACCTTGTCTAAAATTAAATAGGCATCGTAGGCATGGGCCGCAAATTGGTTGCGTGTGCCTGCGCCGTATTCGGCTTCGTAATCGTTAACAAACTTTGTAGCGATTTCTTTTGATGGATGATCATCGGGTAGCCCCTCGGGTAAAACAGCCAAGCCCGAGACGACAAACGAGCCTTCAACGGCTTTACCACCCAAGCGAATTAAATCTTGCGAAGCTGCGCTGTGGGTTTGGTAAATAGGGCCTTTGAAGCCACGCTCAACCACAGTTGTGTGGGGCATGGCCGAGCCGCTACCCGAAGCAACTATTAAAATAGCATCAGGGTTAGAAGCTATCGCCTTAAGCGCTTGCGCGGTTACGCTGGTGTCAGCACGCGCATAGCGCTCGACGGTGGTAATTTCGATACCAGCCTCATCAGCTAGCTTTTTAAGCTCTTGTAGCCAGCTTTCGCCATAAGCATCGCTATAGCCGATAAAAGCAAACGATTTCACATCGTTTTTCTTCATGTGGTCGATAACACCACCGGCCATGACTTCGGTTGATTGCGGCAAGCGGAAAGTCCAAGTACCTTTGCCTTCTGGGAAGATAGCCGGAGAGGCAGCTAACTGGACGGTTTCGCCTTCAGCGGCTGTTTCGCCCATGGCAATTGCGGGCGTTGTGGTGCTTGAGCCAATAATGACATCAACTTTGTAGTCGCTAATTAGGCGCTCAGCGTTTTTTTGCGCTTGTGCAGGATCGCTAGCATCATCGAGAACGATAAATTTAATCGACTCGCCACCGACTTTTTCAGGCCAAAGTTTAAAGCCGGTATTAACGGGTATTCCAAGACCAGAAGCTGGGCCAGTAAGCGATAAGCTGACGCCGACGGTAACGTCGTCGCTCTCGGCCTGCGCGGTGGTCGCGGCGCCAAGGCTAAGGCTAAGCGCAGCGGCTAGTAGAGTGGATCGGAATAGTTTTTTCATTGGGATCTCCTTTGAATAGGGCCAAAACGGCCAGAATTTAAACGTTATGATTATTTGCTGTTGCCAATTGGCTTATTCAGGTTTGGGTAGTAATAAGCCTTTTGTGTCATCTTGGTAAAGAGCCTCAACCAAAGCCGCTCGATGACGTAATACAGCCCGTTGGTTGATAGAGCCTTTGTCAGTAATTTCGCCCAAATCGAGAGAAGGCGGTTCGATAAGGATTAAGGCACGGGCTATTCGGTTTGAGCTTCCCGTGCTTTCTTTAAAAAGTGTGTTAACTAATTTTTGGAAAAACGCGGTAACGTTTGGGCTCGTTAAAATCGCTTCGCGGCTGGCATTACTTTCTAAACCAGAAAGCTTATGGCAAGCCGCCATATTAGGCACAATTAACATACCCAGCGCCTGGCGATTGTGGCCGGTAATAACCGCATCTTGTAAATAGGGGTTGCCGTGTTGAATGATAAAAGCGCGCAAAGGGCCAACGTTTACCCAAGTGCCGGTGTTTAACTTAAAGTCTTCAGCAACACGGCCATCGAACACAAGCCCTTTATTTGGGTCGGCTGGGTCTAGCCATTTAACTGCATCGCCCGAGCAGAAAAAGCCTTCTTCATCAAAGGTATCGTCGCCTAATTCGGGCGAGCGCCAGTAACCAGGGGTTACGTTAGGGCCTTTGTATCGAATTTCGAGCTTATCGTCGTTGGGCACTAAGCGCATTTTCATGCCGGGTAGCGGAACCCCAATCTGACCCGCCTGGGCATCGGCGCTAAGAACAAATAAAGCAGAGGGCGAGGTTTCGGTCATGCCTAAACCGGTGGTCATGAGGATGCGCTCGCCGCAGGCTTGTTCGGCCGTGGCATGAAGCTTATCCCAAACTGGCTGGGTGAGGGCTGCGCCGGAATAAAACTGCATTTTTA
>DATGSD010000147.1:0-3549 GCA_035302965.1 Burkholderiaceae bacterium
AAAAGCCAAGCCAATAGAGCCACCCACCATAGCCATAGCACGCGTACGAACTTCGGGGCGCGTGGCATCGGCCACCCACGCTGTAATGGCCGCCGACACCGCACCTAAACCTTGCACAACACGCCCAACGATAATCCAATCGATATTGCTGGCTAAGGCGCAAATTACCCCGCCCAAAACGAATAAGACCATGCCGAAAACAATGACCGGACGTCGACCAAAGCGATCGGAGGCCATCCCCAGAGGAATTTGTAGTACGGCCTGAGTTAAACCATAAGCACCTAAGGCCAGGCCGACGCGTGCAGCATCGTTACCACCAGGCAGCGACGCCGCGGCAACCGCAAAAACCGGTGTTAGTAAAAACAAGCCCAACATGCGCGACGCAAAAAGCAGTGACAGCATAATGCTGGCATGGCGCTCGGCAGGGGTAAGTTTTAATTTTGGCGTGGCTTGGGAAGACAAGTGTGGCAGGGTTTTGGTCATAAAACTACACAACTAACCGGCCCTTAGTTAGCGGCCGGGTTTTACGCAAACAAAAAGCGCCCCTTGGCAACACAGTTACCGCGTACAACGAACGAGTTGGGTGCGCATACCTGTATTTTGACATAGTTTGCTAAACAAGCTTGGCATTTATCTAAGGCCCTGGGCTTTCGTGCACAGATAAGCCGTGCACGGTATAGTAAAGAGTTGACTTTGATTTGCGTAACCGAGTACAGCTGAATGAACGCCATACGTATCCGGGGTGCCCGGACACACAACTTAAAAAACATTTCCCTAGACCTGCCAAAAAACCGCCTCGTTGTAATTACCGGGCTTTCGGGTTCGGGGAAATCGTCACTTGCTTTCGACACCTTATATGCTGAAGGGCAACGACGCTATGTTGAAAGCTTATCGGCTTACGCCCGTCAGTTTTTGCAATTAATGGAAAAGCCCGATGTCGACCTAATCGAGGGCTTGTCGCCAGCCATTGCCATCGGCCAAAAAGCAGCCGGGCATAACCCCCGCTCGACCGTTGGGACGATTACCGAAATTCACGACTATTTACGCTTGCTATATGCGCGCGTTGGCACCCCTTACTGCCCTGAACACGGCCTGCCTTTGCAAGCACAAAGTGTTAGCGAAATGGTTGACACCGTTGCGAACTGGCCCGAGCAAAGCCGCTTGGCCATATTAGCGCCTTTAAAACGCGAAGCCGACGCTAAACTTATCGACAAGGTTGGCAGCCTTCTGTCGCAAGGCTTTGTCCGTATCCGAATCGCTAAAGAGCTTATCGAGATTGACCCCTTACCCGAACTTAGCGACAACGAGGTTGAAACCTTCGAGGTGGTGGTTGACCGATTACGGGTACGCCCTGACAGCCGCCAGCGTTTAGCTGAAAGCTTCGAGACTGCCCTACAACTTGCCGATGGCCGCAGCATTGCTCTTAATATGGATAGCGGTGAAGAAGTACATTTTTCTAGCCTTTATGCCTGCCCAATTTGCCAACACCGTTTAAGCGAACTCGAGCCCCGTTTATTTAGTTTTAACAACCCCGCTGGCGCCTGCCCCGAATGCGATGGTTTGGGTAAGGTAGAAGTTTTTGACCCTGCCCTTGTCGTGGCGTTTCCAGACCTTAGCTTGGCTAGTGGCGCTATTAAGGGTTGGGATCAGCGCAACGCATTTACCCATGCACTGTTAAAAAGCTTGGCTCGTCATTACGACTTTTCGCTTGATACACCGTTTAACGAATTACCCGAAACCATCCAAGAACGCATTTTATACGGCTCGGGTAGCGAAGAAATCCCGTTTTTATACCTTAACGACCAGGGCCAGACCTTGGTGCGACAACACCCTTTCGAAGGGATTATCCCCAACCTCGTGCGCCGCTGGCAAGAAACTGACTCGAACACCGTGCGCGAAGAGCTTAGTAATTATCGCCAAACACAAGCCTGCCCATCCTGCCAAGGCTCGCGCTTGCGCAAAGAAGCACGCAATGTATTAATTGGCGACGAGGTGGGCAGCGAGGAGCGACGCGGGCTTGCCATCTATGAAGTCGAAGCCATGTCGTTGGCTAACTGCTTAACTTGGTTTAAAAAGCTGCAGCTTTCGGGCGCTAAACACACAATTGCCGAAAGACTCTTACAAGAAATCATTGCCCGCCTCGCTTTTTTAAATAATGTTGGGCTTAACTACCTTTCATTAGACCGCAGCGCCAACACGATTTCGGGTGGTGAAGCGCAACGCATTCGCCTAGCCAGCCAAATTGGTTCCGGCCTAACAGGTGTTATGTATGTTCTCGACGAGCCTTCTATCGGGTTACATCAACGCGACAATACACGTCTCATCGAAACACTGCAGCATTTGCGCGACCTGGGCAACAGCGTTTTGGTGGTCGAACACGATGAAGAGATGATTCGCGCAGCCGATTATGTCGTCGACATGGGCCCCGGAGCCGGCGAACACGGTGGCGAGGTTGTCGCCGCTGGCGCCCCAAGCGAGCTGGCCAACCAAGCCGAGTCATTAACCGGCAACTACCTAAGCGGGACGCGCCATATTGCTATCCCCGAGCGTTTGCCCGTTAACGACGACAGTCCCCGTTTATTGCTAAAAGGCTGCCGCGGTAATAATTTACGTTCGGTTGATCTGGCCATCCCAGTGGGGCGCTTCGTTTGTATTACGGGTGTGTCGGGCTCTGGTAAATCAACCTTAATTAACGACACTCTAGTGGCGGCCGCTGCCAAACAATTGCAACGCGCACAAACCCAAGCCGCCCCCTATGACAGCATCGAAGGCCTAGAAAATTTCGACAAAATTATTAGCGTCGACCAAAGCCCCATTGGCCGCACACCACGTAGCAACCCTGCTACCTACACCGGCTTATTCACCCCTATTCGCGAACTCTTTGCCGGCGTTCCTGAAGCCCGCACCCGTGGTTACGACCCCGGGCGGTTTTCATTTAACGTTAAAGGCGGCCGCTGCGAGGCTTGCCAAGGCGACGGCATGGTTAAAGTCGAGATGCATTTCTTGCCTGATATGTATGTGCCATGCGATGTTTGTAAGGGCAAGCGCTATAACCGCGAAACCCTAGAAATTCGTTATCGCGGCTTAACCATTAGCGATGTGCTCGACCTAACGGTTAAACAAGCCCTAGAGTTGTTCGACGCCGTGCCCACCATTGCCCGCAAACTGCAAACCCTAATAGATGTTGGCTTGTCTTATATCCGTTTAGGGCAAAGTGCTTTAACCCTGTCGGGTGGCGAAGCGCAGCGCGTAAAACTCTCGCTCGAACTCTCGAAACGCAGCACAGGCCGCAGCCTTTATGTGTTAGATGAGCCCACAACGGGTTTGCACTTCGAAGATATCTCGTTGTTATTGAATGTTTTACGTCGCTTAGTCGATAGCGGCAACACGGTTGTGGTTATTGAACACAACCTTGACGTTATTAAAACCGCCGACTGGATTGTCGACCTAGGCCCCGAGGGCGGCGATGGAGGCGGGCAAATTATTGCCGAAGGCACCCCCGAAACCATCGCCGCCTGCGAGCATAGCTACACGGGGCGGTATTTAAAG
>DATGSD010000148.1:0-6921 GCA_035302965.1 Burkholderiaceae bacterium
ACCGTCGATGGCAACGTGATCGACTACCAATTTATTAAAAAGCAGGGGCCAGATAGCCACCGCAAGGCGCGCCGTTTCGAGTGACGCGAAAGGCTGCTTGCTGTTACGTTCGGATAAGCTAACTTGGCTAAGCGACAAACCAATACGCGGAAAGACCGACAATTCGATTTCGCCCTCGATAGCCAAAGTGCGTTGGTAACGATCGTAGACGAACTCTTCAAGCTTATACTTGTATTGGTTTGGATTAAACGTTAAAACAAACAACGCTGCGCCCGCAAGTGCAACAAGCACCACAAGCAACAACGCCAAGACGATTCGTTTAAACCACACCTTCATGATTGGCCTCGGCTAGCTGTAGGCTGCGGCACCACTGTGGTGGCTATCCTTTTACACAACATTAGCAGTGCTAACTTAAAATTAAGTGCCGACTGGCTTGCGCAGTCGGGAACACCCCTAACCGTACCACTTTTGTTTTTTACCACCTAGGACACTCCATGAAACTAGAGACCCTTGCCATTCACGCCGGTTTTAAACCCGACCCGACTACCAAGTCGGTTGCCGTGCCGATTTACCAAACAACGTCGTATGCCTTCGATAGCACACAACATGGGGCCGACTTATTTAATTTAAAAGTTCCGGGCAACATTTATACACGTATTACCAACCCAACCAACGCAGTATTAGAAGAGCGCGTTGCCGCCCTTGAAGGTGGTGTTGGTAGTTTGGTTTTAGCTTCAGGTATGGCTGCAATTACCTATTCTATACAGGCTATCGCGCAAGCGGGTGACAATATTGTATCGATCAGCAAACTGTATGGGGGCACTTATAATCTTTTTGCTCATACGTTTCCACGTCAAGGGCTTACTGTAAAGTTTGCGCCCCATAACGATATTGCTGCGCTAGAAGCCCTTATCGACGAAAATACTAAGGCCGTATTTTGCGAGTCGATTGGCAACCCGGCTGGTAATATTGTCGACCTCGAAGCAATTGCCGAAGCCGCGCACCGTCATGGCGTGCCTTTAATTGTAGACAATACTGTGGCCTCGCCTGTTTTATGTCGTCCCTTCGATTATGGTGCCGATATTGTGGTTCATGCCCTAACCAAATACATGGGTGGCCACGGTACAACCATTGCGGGTGCGATTGTCGATTCGGGTAATTTCCCGTGGGCCGAGCATAAAGCCCGCTTCCCTATGCTTAACGAGCCCGACCCATCGTACCATGGCGTGGTTTATACCGAAGCGCTTGGCGAAGCTGCTTATATTGGCCGTTGCCGAGTTGTGCCCCTACGTAATATGGGTGCTGCTTTATCGCCGTTTAATTCTTTCTTAATTTTGCAAGGCATAGAAACCTTGGCCTTACGCATGGAGCGGCACACCGAAAACGCTATGGCCGTCGCCAACTACCTTAACGAACATAGTCAGGTTTCGTGGGTGAAGTACGCTGGTTTACCCGATCACCCCGATTACGCCTTGGCGCAAAAGTATATGAAGGGCAAGCCCGCGTCTATTTTATCGTTTGGCATTAAAGGCGGTGCTGCTGCCGGTGCTCGCTTTATCGATGCACTACAAATGATTACCCGCCTAGTAAATATTGGTGATGCTAAATCGTTAGCTTGCCACCCTGCTACAACCACCCACCGTCAACTTAGCGCCGAAGAGCTCGAAAATGCCGGCGTAAGCGACGATATGGTGCGCTTATCAATTGGGCTTGAGCACATCGACGATATTTTGGCCGATATTAGCCAAGCACTTGACGCCAGCAAAGCGTAAACGTATTACTTTTGTGGTTTTTTAAGCCGCTTGCGCTTAACACCTAAGCAAATAAACAAAAACACCGGCTTACTCGAGAGCAAGCCGGTGTTTTTTGCAGCCATCAGGTGCGTAAAAAACGTCAAATTTGTAAGCCGCCCCCGCGTCTAAAGCAACAACAGCTGGCACTTTTAAGCAAGCGCCATTAAAAACTAGTAATTAGCACGCTAAGCATCGTGTTGCTTACAGAAGCGGCCAGGGCGCACTTTCGTAGTACCCACACTGGCTGCCAAATAGCTGGACGGCATCTAGCCAGCAAATTTGCTTACCCAGCTAATTTGCAATTAAACATTAAATAAGAAGTTTAAAACGTCGCCGTCTTTGACTACGTAGTCTTTACCTTCAGCGCGCATTTTGCCAGCTTCTTTGGCACCTTGTTCGCCCTTAAATTGGATGAAATCGTTATAAGCGATGGTTTCGGCGCGAATAAAGCCGCGTTCGAAATCGGTATGGATAACGCCTGCGGCCTTGGGTGCTGTAGCACCCGTGCGGATTGTCCAGGCGCGAACTTCTTTAACCCCAGCGGTGAAATAAGTCTGCAAACCTAACAAACGATAAGCCGCCCGCACAACCCGATTCAAACCCGGCTCTTCTAGACCCATGTCGGCTAAAAACAAAGCCCTATCGTCGGCATCTAAATCGGCAATTTCGACTTCAGTAGCCGCGCAAATTGCTACTACAGGGGCATTTTCTTGGGCAGCGTAGTTTTGTACAGCCTCGAGATAAGGGTTGTCGGTAAAGCCGTCGTCGAGCACATTGGCCACATACATGCAAGGTTTATCGGTAATTAAACACAGAGGTTTAATTAAGGCGCGTTCTTCGGTGTCGAGATCGAGCGAGCGCATGGGCAAGGCTTGATTTAAATGCGGAATGACCTTCTCGAGTACGGCTACCATTTTAATGGCTTCTTTATCGCCCGATCGGGCCGTACGCTGATTACGCTCGAGCGCACGTTCGGCGGTTGCCAAGTCGGCTAAGGCCAACTCGGTATTAATAACCTCGATATCAGCAATGGGGTCGACGCGGCCAGACACGTGAACCACGTTGTCGTCTTCGAAGCATCGCACCACATGGACAATGCCATCGGTTTCGCGAATGTTGGCTAAAAACTGGTTGCCCAGCCCTTCGCCCTTAGAAGCACCTGCCACCAGGCCGGCGATGTCGACGAATTCGACAACGGCGGGCAAAACCCTTTCGGGCTTTACAATTTCGGCCAAGGCGTCGAGACGTGGGTCGGGCACTTCGACAATACCCACATTGGGCTCGATAGTGCAGAAAGGATAGTTTTCGGCTTCGATGCCCGCCTTGGTTAAGGCGTTAAATAAGGTTGATTTACCAACGTTGGGCAAGCCAACAATGCCGCATTGCAAAGACATGACATTCCTGAAGAACAAAAATCGAAAATAAAAATAAAGACGCTATTTTACGCCACCTGTGAGGCCAATTATTAGCAGCACAACTAATAAAGGCCCGGCGTTAAACATGGCATGTAGACAGATCGCAGCGCCAATGCCCCGACGCACGCGCAACCAGGCCAAAACCAAGCCGGTTAACCACTGGGGCAAAACCAACAAAGGCATTAACCAAATAGGCATTTCATTGAGCATGAAGTTATGCAAATGAACAGCCGCAAACGCCAAGCACGAAAGGTGCACAATAAGCCCGAAGTGGCGTTGCCAAAGCCGTCGTGCAGGCCATGGCAACGTATTTAACGGCTTGCCACGAGCGCGATAGCTTGGCCGCCAACAAAACCACAGTACGGCAATAAGTAAGGCCGCTTGTAAACCGCCTGGGCCTAACAACATGGCCACAACGGCCACAGGAAACACCAAAACTGCTGCTCGTGGTTGGCGCAAGCCAAAGCGAAAGACCAACTCTTCGACTACCGGCGCCCATACCAAGGCATGGAACCACGGAATATTACTTAAATCGAGGCGGTGTTCAGCGCCACCCGCCAACGCGGCTGCTAAGGCTATTGGGCCTAAAACAAAAATATTGAGCGCCCATAAAAAACCCGCCCATTGCAACATGCGCCCCCATGGCAAGGGAGTAAGCCAATCGGCGACCCACCCCGAGCCATGCCGTGCAGCCGGCAAACGCGGCGCCAAGCTTGGCTGACGAACAAAGGCCAGATAATCGCGCAACTCTTGCCCAAAGGGCTTAGGCTTATTTACTTGAATTGGCCGCATGAAGCTCTTCCGTTGCCAAGGCATAGTCGGCGCGCAAAAGGCTAGGCAACACGGCTCGGCAGCGATCGATTAAGGATGAGATTTGATCGAGTTCTTGGCGACGTGGAGGGCTAAGCACGTAAGAAACCACTTGCTGAGTAATACCTAAATTACGCGGGTGGCCAATGCCAATGCGCATACGCCAGTAATCGCTGCTAGCTAACGCACGATGGATATCACGCAAACCATTATGCCCAGCATGACCGCCACCAAATTTCAGTTTGGCTTGGCCGGGTAAAAGGTCAAGTTCATCGTGAACCACAAGCAACTCAGCGGGCGAAAACTTATAAAAATTGAGTAAAGAAGCACAAGGCAAACCTGAGCGATTCATGAAATTAGCTGGTTTTGCCAACACCACTAGGCGCGAATCGAAATGGGCTTTCGCCACCCAAGCGCCCATGGCTTTGTCGAGAGAAAAAGCCGTGCCGAGATCGTCGGCAAAATGATCGAGCAGCCAAAACCCCGCATTGTGCCGTGTTGCTTCGTACTCGGGCCCGGGGTTACCAAGACCAACAATTAGACGCACAGGGGGCTTCATAAAAGGCTCCGATGGATAGAGAGGAATGGGAGAATAGACAAAACCCCTGTTGACAAAGGCCACAGGGGTTTTGTGAGAGGCACAAAGACCAAAAAGCGATTAGCTTTCGGTAGAATCGCCTTCGCCGGACTCTTCGTCGGTGTCGCCTTTGGCACCGGCCGCGTCGGCATCAGCTTCGTCGAGGTCGGCATCGTCGTCTTCGACTTCTTCGACCATGCGAGCCAAGGCAGTTGCTACAACTGGGTTGGCTTCAGCTTGGGACGTACTTACGCCTTCGGGGAGGGTAATGTCTGCGAGGTTAATGGTATCGCCCAGCTCGAGGCCGGCTAGATCAACCTCGATGCTGGTGGGTAAATCGCCAGGCAAACAAGTAATTTCGAGGTCGGTTAAAACGTAAGAAATGACCGCATCGGACAAACGAACGGCCGGCGACTCGTCGCCGTTAATAAATTCGAACGGTACGCGCGTGGTAATTTCTTCGGTTGCACTGACCCGCTGAAAATCGACGTGTAACACCAAAGGCTTATAAGGGTGCCACTGCACAGCACGCAATAAAACCTGTTGGGGTTTGTTGTCGAGATTCATGGTTAAGATGGAGGCGTGAAACGTATCTTGGCGCAAGGCGTGATAGATTTCGTTGTGATCAAGCTCGATAGCGGCAGCCGAAGAATCTCCTCCGTAAACAATGGCAGGAACTCGGCCCGCGCGGCGCAGGCGGCGGCTCGCACTCGATCCTTGAACGCTACGCGTCGTGGCGGTAAATTTCATGAAAAACTCCGAAAGAAACGGGCGTAATGCCCAAACAAACGCAGCTAAGCTGCTAAGCAGCCACCTGTCGCGACCAACAGGTGACAGGAAAATGTTACTCGACAAAAAGCGAACTTACCGATTCGGCATTTGAAATGCGCAAAATGGTTTCACCAAGCAAAGAAGCGCACGACAATTGCCGTATTTTTTTGCATTCGCGTGCTTCATCGTTAAGTGGGATGGAATCGGTAACGACTAATTCGTCGAGATCGGACTCGTTGATGCGGCTAATAGCAGCACCAGAAAGCACCGGATGCGTACAGTACGCATAAACCCCTTTGGCCCCCCGCTCTTTGAGCGCGGCTGCCGCTTTACAAAGCGTACCAGCCGTATCGACCATGTCGTCCATAATGATGCAGGTACGCCCTTCGATTTCGCCGATGATGTTCATGACTTCAGAAACATTAGCCCTTGGGCGACGTTTGTCGATAATGGCTAAATCGGCCTCGAGTTGCTTGGCCAACGCGCGCGCGCGTACAACGCCCCCGATATCGGGTGAAACAACCACAACATCTTGATAATTACGCCGCCAAATATCGCCTAAAAGCACAGGGCTGGCATAAACATTATCGACCGGGATATCGAAAAAACCCTGGATTTGATCAGCGTGGAGATCCATTGTCATGACACGATCGACCCCAACCACCTGCAACATATTAGCAATAACTTTGGCGGAAATGGATACGCGAGCCGAACGCGGCCGCCGATCTTGGCGAGCGTAACCGAAATAAGGCAAGGCTGCAGTAATACGCCCAGCAGACGCCCGACGCAAGGCATCGACCATGACCATGATTTCCATGAGATTATCGTTGGTGGGAGCGCAAGTAGGTTGCAGAACGAAAACATCTTTACCGCGAACGTTTTCGTTAACCTCGACCATGACTTCGCCATCGGAGAAACGCCCGACGGTCATTTTCCCGAGTGACATATCGAGGTGGTTGACCACATCGACCGCCAAACGAGGGTTGGCGGTGCCAGTGAATATCATGAATCTGTCGTTTGCCATGATAAAGGGTGGGACGTCCGTTGCATCAAAAAACAAAGCTGTTGACCAGCACACCCGTTTGGGGCCGACTCAACAGCTTGGACTAACTGCAAGGCCCACTTGGGGCGCAAATAGAACTGGCTGGGGAAGAAGGATTCGAACCTTCGCATGCTGGAATCAAAATCCAGTGCCTTAACCAACTTGGCTATTCCCCAATTAGTGACTCAACCAATGTCGCAACGGATGTTCGAGCAGGCCGGAACAAACCCGGAATGACCGAAATACCGCTTTAGACCCTGTTGTCTGAGCATGTATTTTACCGGCAATTTTTTGCTTTTGCAGCCTAGCATCTTTAGCAGTGGCAAACTCGGCAAAAAGGCAAGAGCCTGAACCACTTATGCGGGTAATAATACCCGATTGCTTAAGCCAAGCAACTGCATTGGCGATTACCTGGTATTTGGCACACACAACTGGCTGTAAATTGTTTTGGCCAAAAAACGCGTATTGCCCGTTTGGCAAAAGCGACTTAGCCTTGCAATTGGCAAGCCAATC
>DATGSD010000149.1:0-2914 GCA_035302965.1 Burkholderiaceae bacterium
CCGGTTGGCATGATTAATGCCATAAACTACACCGACTTTTTATATCGGCCGCGTCGTAGCGACGAGTTAAACACCGCACTTGGGGGCGGTGTTGTATTAAGCCAAGGCGCTCATCAAGTTGATATTGTTCGTTTGTTAGCGGGTGGTATGGTCAGTACCGTACAAGCGTCAACGGCTAACTGGGATGCCAAGCGCCCAACAGAAGGTGCCTATGGCGCTTTACTGCGCTTTGAAAATGGCGCTTTTGCGACATTAACTTACAGTGGTTACGCGCATTACGACAGCGATGAGCTAATGGATAATGTTAGCGAAATGGGTTATGACAAAAGTTCTGCTGGTTACGGAGCCCGTCGTGCGGCATTGGCCCACGTCGCCAGCCCCGACGAAGAAGCAACGCTTAAGCAAAACTCTGTTTTCGGTGGCCCTAACTTTAGTTTGCAACAGTTCGATGTCGCGCCGTGGCACCAACATTTTGGGCCGCTTATTGTTTCGGCAGCCGGTGCCGATATTCGTCTGACAGCAAGTGGCCTGGTAATTTACGATGATACGCAGCGTATTGTTGAAACATTAAAGACGAGCTCAATTCCTCGTGTCGAGGTTATTGATGAGGTTTGGGCGGCGCTGCGTAACGGTGTCGCGCCTTTGCATGATGCGCGTTGGGCGAGGGCGACTACCGAGGTCTGTTTAGCTATTCTAGAATCAGCGAGTACGGGGCAACAGCAGCATTTGCAGTTTCAAGTGCCAACCCCGGCTTCAAGTGTAAACAACTTGCCCTGATCGCTTTTTTAATTCGATAAAGTTCATAATGAAACCGACGGCCCAATCAGAGAGTGTGGATTCTTGGCATGACGATTCATCCGACGATCGGCTAGCCCATTTGCTTAAAGATGCGCGCCGCGCCATGGAGCGCGCCTTGCAGCTACGGCTTGTGCAGCATAATGTCTCTTTTGGGCATTGGTCGTTTTTGCGTATTTTGTGGGTTGAAGATGGTCTTAACCAACGAGTTTTAAGCGAACGGGCGGGAACGACTGCCCCAACAACTTATTCAGCCATCCGTGCGATGGAGTCGTTGGGCTATGTTAGGCGCAAGCGCAAAGCCGAAAACCGTCGCAATAGTTATGTTTATCTAACCGAGGAAGGGCGCCAATTAGAAAAAAAATTGCTGCCGTTGGCGCATGAAATAAATCGGATTGCAATTAAGGGCCTAAGCGATACTGAAGTACAAATCACGCGCCACGCGCTGCAAGCTATTTCGGCTAATTTATTAGCATTTGAGCGCAGTGTTTTTGAGCAAGAGCAACGCGGCATGCCATCAACCCAAGAGCTCGGTCGCATGACGGCCGCTCGAGGCTCACGTTAGGCGACGCACTTTAATAGGGGTTTTTAGTTAGATATTTGTTAGTTTGCAAAAGGCCTGCCAGTAGGTGCACAGGCCTTTTGCGGCTTCTTTATTCTTCTGCCATTGCTTCTACCACAATATTGAGCGTTACTTCATCGCCAACTAGGGGTACAAACTTACCGGCGTCAAAGTCGCTACGCTTTAGTTTTCCTGAAGCCTCGACACCGATAGTGTCTTTTTTCAGTAAAGGGTGCTCTTTGCGGGTAAACGAGCTAATTTCTAGGGTGATGGGTTTAGTAATACCTTTAATGGTGAGATCGCCTTCGATACTAGTTGGTTTGTCGCCGTCAAAATTGACTTTGGTCGATTTAAACGTCGCTTCGGGATATTTCTCGGTATTAAAAAAATCTTCTTTTTGAATGCCGCTATCGAACGCCTCGAAACCGGTGCTGATTGATTTCATGTCAATTACTACATCGACGTCAGCTTTTTTTGCTTCTTGGTCGAGCGTTACGCTTCCCGTCGCTTTGTCAAAGCGCAAATGCTGATTTGTCATCCCAAAGTGATCGTATGAAAAATGGGGAAACGTGTGTTGTGGATCGAAGGTAAAGGTTGTTGGCTCAGCAAACGCCGGTGTAGCAACAAAACAGGCAAGTGCAGCTGCAATTAGAGTCTTCTTCATAAAGGTCCTCTCTATAGGTTTAAAAGCGAAGTTGCTAAAGCAACCGGTTGATCGACGCACTAGGGTTGTGCAACGAGTTGAAATTGCACTGTGATTTCGGCAGCGACAATGCTGGTATCGGCCCACTCATTGAGGCCAATACCAAACACGCCACGTTCGATAGTGAATTCACCTTGCAGTAAGGCGTTATCAGGGTGTTCAGTAAAAGAGAAATCGATGCTGACAGGTTCGGTTTTGCCCTTGATGGTAAGTAAACCTTTGGCTTGGTAGCGGTCATCAGATAAAACTTGCAACGATTCCGATTCGAAGCGTGCATCTGGGAATTTATCGGTATCGAGCCATTCGGGGTTGCCGATCTCGTCATTAGCTTCGCGATATCCGACATCGATGCTGGCAAGTGGAATGCTTATTTGCATTTCGCCGGTTTCGGCTTGCTCAGGGTCGAAGCGAAACGACTCGACAATAAATTTGTTGAAATGGCCGTCCATGGTGACGCCCATCTGGCGATAGGTAAACGTGATTTCGCTGTCTTGCTCGTTAATCTCGGTGTAAGGCGTGCTGTAAGCGGCAGTTGAGCCAAAAGCTAACATCGCACAAACAGCCAGCCGGGCTGTTATATATAGGTAGCGGTGCTGAATGGGTTTTGATGTGGCTTGAAAAATAAAGCGGCTAATCATTTTTGGCTCCAATAGTGGCGATGCCTATCAAGACGAGTTAATTGACAACTTATGGTTTTATTGCTTGCGCTTGATAATTGGCAGCATGCGATATAGCACCAAATCTTTATCAAAAAAATGATGTTTGAGTGCGGCTAGAACGTGGATGACGACAAGGGTAAGCAAGCTGTAATTGAGCGTTAGGTGAACAGCTTTAAGCACCGCGGCTAGGGCTTC
>DATGSD010000150.1:0-2262 GCA_035302965.1 Burkholderiaceae bacterium
GCATCTGACATATAGTAGGCTACCACTTGGGCAGGGTCTTCGTAATTTTGAGCAAGCTCGTCGATGTGGCTTCGAACTTGTTCGGGCTTGGCGTGCAAGTCGGCGGCCTCGACCATTTCGGCGACTAATAAGCCCAAGCGCACGCGACGCTCGGATTCTTCGGTGAAGGTTTCTTCTGGAATGGGAATGCTATCGGCATTTGGTAAGCCGCGCTGTCGTAATTCTTCGCGAGCTTGTGCTACCCGTTGGCGGGTATCGTTTTGCACAAGAGCTTTGGGCACATCGAATGAACAAGCCGCAACCAAGGCGTCCATAACATTGGATTTGGTACGTGCAAGTGCCCGAGCTTTAACTTCGCGTTCGATATTACTTCGAATATCGGCAAGAAGTTTATCGACGTCGCCTTCAGCTTGACCAAGCGACTTGGCAAATTCGGCATCGACCTCGGGTAATTCGGCTTCGGCAACCGCTTTTACGGTCACGGTAAATTCGGCGGTTTTGCCAGCCACTTCTTGACCGGGGTAATCTTCGGGGAATTCGAGAGGAAATGTTTTGCTGTCGCCGGCTTTAGCGTCGCGCACAGCGTTTTCGAAGTCGGGCAACATACGGCCTTCGCCGATAATAAATTGAAACCCTTCGGCACTACCGCCCTCGAAAGGCTCGCCATCGATGGTGCCAACAAAATCGAGAGTGATTTGATCGCCATCGCTAGCTGCGCGGCCTTCGCGCTCGTGGTAGACAGCACGCTGTTTGCGCAGGATGTCGAGAGTGCGATCGATGTCGGCGTCGCTAACTTCGGTAACTGCTCGGGTAATTTCGAGTTGCGAAAAATCGGGCAGTTCGATTTCGGGATAAACTTCGAATGTGGCTGAAAAGCCCATATAGCCTTCTTCGACGTCTTCGGTTTTTGCCTGCACATCGGGCATGCCTGCAACCCGCAGTTTAGCCTCTTCGATTGCCTTATCGAGAGCTTCGCCAACTTCTTCGTTGATGACGTCGTAACGAACGCCAGGCCCGTGGCTGCGCTCGATAATAGATAAAGGTGCTTTGCCAGGACGAAAGCCTTGAATTTTAGCTGTACGGGCAACGCGTTTAAGCTGCGTTTGCACTTTTTCTTCGATGTCGGCAACGGAAACAACGAGATCGATACGGCGCTCGAGGCCGGTCAAGTTTTCTACCACAGGCTGCTGCATGAGTCGGAACCTATTTATAAAAGTAAATGAATGGCTAAACCTTGTATTTTAGCGGAAAGTCAGCGTTGAAACTTGAGTAAGAACGAGTTTGCACCCAAATAGATGCTGCGTAGCGTAATAAACGCTGCAACAAAGCTGTTGAAGTTGTTTTTATAACAGGAATGCCACTAAGGCTTAATGGCCAAGATATGAGTTGGATGGTGGTGCGAACGGAGAGACTCGAACTCTCACACCTCTCGGCGCCAGAACCTAAATCTGGTGCGTCTACCAATTCCGCCACGTTCGCAAAACACAGGCAATTAATAAAAGTGCTATGCCCATCGCTTATTTTTATGGGTGTTGATTTATTGCTAGCTATTATGCCAAAAATAAAGGCTTACCCTAATAATTGGCAAGTTACAAACAAACTGCAGCCCTAAAACGCTGTTTAATTGCTGCTTAAGCAATAAACCAATTGGCAAGCAATTGCCTGCCAGCTAGCTTTATGTAATGGGAGCTAATTACCAAAACTGGTTGATAATAGCATTTATCGTAACTAATTACAATGTGAGAGCTAAAAATAAAGCGCGTAATATTACGTGCCCTGATAGGCTAAGCTAACACCAGAAAGTTGCCGAATAAAAACTTAGAATACTAGCCCCAAGCCGTAAAACCATTTTCGGTTTTATTGTTAACAACCCAATTGCGCATCGCTAGCAATACTCTTACACGCTAGTAAAACCGTTTTATCGCGTTTGCTAGCTGTTAATCGATTTACCCCTTCTAATTATGATACGCGCCGACAAGCTCACTTTGCGCCGAGGCAGCAAAGTACTACTAGAAAACACCAGTTTTATTATTCATGCCGGAGAACGGGTGGGCGTTGTTGGCAAGAATGGCGCTGGCAAATCGAGTTTATTTGCGCTATTACAGGGCCAACTTGAGCCCGACAGCGGCCAACTATCTATTGCCAGCCAATGGCAAATTGCTACTGTCGAACAACATATCCGACAAGCCAATCGCGTGGCGCGCGAGTTTGTTATCGATGGCGACCAACACTTACGCCATCTACAAGAACAACGGGCCGCGG
>DATGSD010000151.1:0-2973 GCA_035302965.1 Burkholderiaceae bacterium
ATCGCGCATAAAGCCGTATTCGGGGGCAATAAACCAATTAACGGCACCTACTTTTTGCTTTTGCAACAAGCTATATAAAGGTTGGATATAAGGCTTGGCAGCAACGCCTTCTGGCCAACGATGATCGTTAAGCTGTACTAAATGCGGTAACTTTTTTTCGGTAGCCGCCGCTTGTAAGGCGACCTCGAGGTTGTCTGTTGTGTCGAACAAGCGTAATTGCACCCGAGCATCGTTTTGGGATCGGTTAAATTGCCGAATTTGTTTTTCAAGAACAGCGGCATTATGCGGGTTAAGCGCAGCCCACAACTGAATGTCGGTTTGTGCATTTGCCACTAGAGGAAGGCCAAGCAATGGGAAGGCAAGTGCCAAAGCAACCAAACCGTGTCGGCTAAGCCGACGAAATAGTTGACCAAATAACTGGATGAGCTTCATGAACGCAGTCCTAGAAAAGGAAAATTGGGAACAGGGCGATTACCGGAAATGATGTCTGCCAAAGCACGACCAGATCCAACGCCCATTGTCCAACCTAAGGTGCCATGCCCTGTATTTAAGTAAAGATTAGGCAGGCGGGTACGCCCTATTAAAGGGATATTCGATGGTGTCGATGGGCGCAGGCCTGACCAAAAATCAACATTATCAAAATCGAGCACATTTGGAAACAATTCGGCAGCAAGTTGAACCATATGGCGACAACGGCTTTGGTTAAGTGCGCGCGAATAGCCAGAGAGCTCGGCAACGCCAGCCATGCGTAACGTATCACCAAGACGCGAGTAAACAACCTTATGTGCGCTGTCAGTAAGGCTGACAAGCGGAGCTGCCTCTGGATCGAGAATTTTAAACGTCGCCGAATAGCCTTTGGCCGGGTAAACCATGCACGGGATGCGGAGTGGCTTTAATAAAGCCGGCGTCCAACAACCTAGCGCTGCAACATAAGCATCGGCAGACAGCGTTTCGAAAACACCGTCGTCATTAATAAGCTCAACCCCTTTTATCTTGCCAGAATCGGCCAATAAGCGGTTAATTTGCGTCGAGTAGCGAAATTCGACACCAAGCGAGTGCGCCTGTTGCTGCAAAGCCTGTGTGAACAGATAGCAGTCGCCCGACGCATCGGTTACGGTGTAATCGCCCCCAACCAAACTGTTGCGTAAATGCGCCAAAGCAGGCTCGATTTCGATTACTTCCTCGCTTGTGAGGATGCGCCGATCGACCCCAAAATCGCGCATAAAACCAGCCGCTGTTTGGGAATCTTCAAGCTCGCTAGGGTCGCGGTAGAAATTTAAAATACCTTTTTCGAGTTGGTGATACTCGATATCTAATTCGGTACGCAAAGTAGCTAAAGTTTCGACACTATATTGTGCTAGTGTCACCATGGCGCGAATATTGGGCCCAAGGCGTCCGGGCAAACATTCGCGTAAAAAAGCAGCCCCCCATAACCATTGGTTTAAATCGAAGGTTGGCTTAAAAACTAAGGGAGCATGCTCGGAAAAAAGCCACTTTAATAATTTAAGGGGTGCTCGGGGGTTAGCCCACGGCTCGGCATAGGAAACCGACAATTGCCCGCCGTTGGCGCGACTTGTCTCTTGGGCTGGTCCCGATTGGCGGTCGATAACAACCACCTCATGGCCAGCCTGAGCCAGCCACCATGCAGTTGACGTGCCAATAATGCCACTACCAAGTACGGCTACTTTCATGAGCAGACCTCTGGTCGAATTTCGTAAAGCAAACCATTAAAACCTAACAATGGTTTTCACTAAGCTAAATGTGTTCAAGCCGCGGCTGTTTGAACTTGGTTTTAAATACCCGCCCTTTTCGTGCACGGCGGCCAACATAGTCGGCAAGTGCGTCGAGAGAAAGGTGCTCGGAGGTTTCGCGACGTCTGTACACCCCGGTGACATTAATACCACTTGCACTCAAGCCAACCCACTGGACAAGCGAGTCGTCATCGTCGAGTGTCATAAGCCGTGTACCGCGGCCGCCATCGGGTAAGACCCGCAATTCGGACAGTTCGATAATAAGCAAACGTCCTTGGGCAGACAGTAAAGCCAAATGAGTATCTTCAGCGTGTAAATACAGAGGCTTGAGCAGTGTTGCTGTCGGCTCGTCGTCGGAAAGACGCAAAAACTGCTTACCTGCGCGCTGGCGACTCATCATATCGCCTAGTGTACAAATAAATCCGTTGGCAGATGCACTTGCTAATACATAACGAGAGTCGGGATTGCCACCAATAACGTGTTCTACGCGTGTCCCAGCGACAATATCGGCAAGCGTCGTGACAGGTTGACCATCGCCGCGAGACGACGGTAGATCGGCAACGGCAATCGTGTAAACACGTCCGTCGTCGGCAAGGGCAACCAAATTATCGACACTGCGGCACTCGAGCACATCGTAAAGGCCATCGCCACTCTTGAACGTGAAAAGTGACGCATCGTGACCGTGCCCTTGGCGTGTTCGTAACCAGCCTTGGCGTGACACGACAACACTAAGGGCTTCATCGACAACTGGGGTTTCTAAAACAGCTTGTTCGGCCGTTTGGATTAAGGTGCGCCGCTCATCGCCGTAGGTTTTCGCATCTGTGCGTAACTCGGTCGTTAATAAGCGTTTGAGTGCCGTTGGGCTTGCCAGCAGCGCTTCTAGCTCGGTTTGTTGATCGCGCAGCTTTGCCAATTCTTTTTCTATGCGAATTCCTTCAAGACGAGCTAATTGGCGCAAGCGCATCTCGAGAATGTCGTCGGCCTGGCGTTGTGTAAGTTGGAAGCGTTGCATTAGCGCGTCTCGCGGCTCGTCAGAGTCGCGAATTGTTTGGATAACCTCATCGACATTAAGATAGACCACCATACGGCCTTCTAAAACATGGATGCGGTCAGAAACTTTTTCTAGTCGATATTGGCTACGACGAGTAATGGTTTTTAAACGGTAATCGAGCCAGTCTTGTAAAATTGCGCGCAAACCTTTTTGCGCAGGACGGGAATCGGT
>DATGSD010000152.1:0-3713 GCA_035302965.1 Burkholderiaceae bacterium
GCAACGGCCTTGGATTCTGCTGGCGCCTGCGAGGACGGCTTGTGCGAATCTTGTTGTGTTGACGATTGCGAACCGTCTTGCCGGGTAGGCGGCGCATCAACCGCGCTAGATTCAGAGGTGGGCTGTGCTGCTTTACTTGACGCCGACTCTGGCTTGGATGTCGGTTTGCTCGTCGCCGCTTGCGGTAATGTTGGTGCTTGCGCCGCAGCCCCTTCAGAGGGCGACTGGGGGCCGGAATCGGCCTGGGGCGCAAGCGCCAACATACGCAAACAGGCCATAACAAAACCGGCATATTCGTCGGGTGCCAGAGACAATTCGTCGCGACTATGCACCGCCACCGTGTAAAAAAGCTGAACCGTATCGGGGTGTACCGTTTGGGCCAATTGCGTTAGCTGCGGTGTTAAGGGGTCGTTTTCATCGAAAGCATTGCTAACGCGCTGCAAAATAGCAATGCGCGACAGCATAATGGCCAAATCGGCCAAAGCGCCCTTATACGACAAACCACGCGTAGCAAGCTCGTCGGCGATAGCAACAACTTGGCTGGCATCGGCCCCAATTAAGGCTTCTAGCAAGCGCACAAGATACTGCTGGTCGATAGTGCCCAGCATTTCTTGGACGGCGGGCAAAGTAAGGTTTTCGGCGCTAAAGGCAATGGCTTGGTCGGTTAGCGACAAGGCATCGCGCATAGAACCCGCAGCGGCCTGCGCCAATAAATGTAAGGCGGCCTCGTCGAACGGCAGGCCTTCTTGATTAAGAACCTGCTGCAAATACGACACAATAAGGCTGGCTGGCAACTGCTTTAAATTAAATTGCAGGCAGCGCGATAACACCGTTACCGGAATTTTTTGCGGATCGGTGGTGGCCAGAATAAATTTAACGTGTGGTGGCGGCTCTTCGAGCGTTTTTAGCATGGCATTAAACGCATGCCCGCTTAGCATGTGTACTTCGTCAATCATGTACACCTTAAAGCGCCCAGCACTTGGTGCGTACACAGCTTGCTCGAGAAGCTGAGTCATTTCGTCGACACCGCGGTTAGACGCGGCGTCGAGTTCGAGATAATCGACATAGCGGCCCGCATCGATTTCGACACAGGGCTGACATTGCCCACACGGCTTAGCGCTAATACCTTGTTCGCAATTAAGCGATTTGGCCAAAATACGCGACAAAGTAGTTTTGCCCACACCGCGTGTGCCCGTAAACAACCACGCATGGTGTAAACGGCCGGTGTCGAGCGCATGGCTTAGCGCCCGCACGACGTGCTCTTGGCCAACCAAGCTATCGAATGTGCGTGGCCGCCACTTGCGCGCCAATACCAAATAAGACATGAATGATTGCCCGTAATTGCCGTGCTAAACAGCCGAGGACGTTGAATAGGCCGAGGTTGAGGAGCTAAGCAAATTGGCAGAACTTGCCAAAAAGCCCAATAAATGAAGAGGCGAGCCTGACTTCGGCACTGGTTCTAAGCAACTATGGCTGCTTCGTTCCCGACCTGACCAGGTTCATTGCCGAACCATGCGAAGGGGCCCGCCAACCGCTATTCTAACAGGTGTTTCCAAAGCTGCGAAACAAAAGAATTTATCGTCCAAAACAACGGCCCTACAAACAGAAAAATTGCTTAGCAAGCCCAAAAAACGTAACAAAAACTAACGATCGACTAATAAAAAAACCTATTATTCAACCGTTATTTCGTAAGTTTCTTTTTGTTACATTTTTGTTGGGTTATACTTCGGTCTCAACAACACAAATGAAAGTGGCGACTTTTTCGTCATTTGAGGCCCAGGCGCCCTAATAGTTAACCTAGCCGGCCTTTTGTTTTTTCAATTACCGTTTTGCCGGCTCACGCGCGCATGCATTGCGCAGTCTTTTCGTTGCTTGGCTGTAAAAGCCCGCACGAACATTCAATTACATAACAAGACCTGGTCCTATATTACGCCGTGTAATATACGGGCTTGGCCCATATGCTTATGTCTTCATTATCTGTACCAACTCCTGTTAAACAGGCTGGCCAAAAATTAACTGCCCATACGCGTTACAGAGTGTATACCGATAGGCAGCTTGACCAAATTAAACCCTTACAATCGTTACCCGAAGAGCACCGCTTCGAAATGCAAGTGGTTGCCAACGTTTTGCCATTTCGGGTTAACGACTACGTTATCAACGAACTAATCGATTGGGACAACATCCCCAACGATCCGGTCTTCCAGCTCACCTTTCCGCAACGCGGCATGCTGGCACCAGAAGATTTTGACCGCATGGCCGAACTAGTGCGCAAAGACGCTGGCCGACAAGAAATTCGCAAACTGGCGTGGGACATTCATGGCAAACTAAACCCCCACCCCGCAGGGCAACAAGAAATGAACGTGCCCATGCTCGATGACGAGCCGCTTTCGGGTATGCAACACAAATACCGCGAAACCGTCTTGTTCTTCCCGAGTCACGGGCAGGTGTGCCACAGCTACTGCACATTTTGCTTCCGCTGGGCACAGTTTGTGGGTAATAAAGATTTGCGCTTCTCGTCTAACGAAGCCGATCGTCTACGCGCCTACTTAACCCAACATCAAGAAGTCAGCGATCTGCTGTTGACCGGTGGCGATCCGATGGTAATGAACACCGAGCGGATTGTAAGCTACCTAGAGCCTCTTGTGGCACCAGAGCTTGAGCACCTGCAAACCATTCGCATCGGCACCAAATCGCTGACTTTCTGGCCCCAGCGTTATGTTACTGACGACGACGCTGACGATTTACTGCGTTTATTCGAGAAACTTGTCAACGCCGGCAAACACGTCGCCATTATGGCGCACTTCAACCACTGGCAAGAAATGGAAACGCCCATTGTGCGCGAAGCCTTACGCCGTGTACGTGACACCGGTGCTGTTATTCGCACCCAAGCGCCATTAATTAACCACATTAATAACGACCCCGACATTTGGGTTCGGATGTGGCGCACGCAAGTTCGCCTTGGCCTGATTCCTTATTACATGTTTGTTGAGCGCGACACGGGTGCCAAGCGCTACTTCGAAGTGCCACTCGAGCGCACCTACGAGGTCTACCACGAAGCCATCCGTCAGGTATCCGGCTTAGCGCGTACCGCACGTGGTCCTTCCATGAGTGCCGGCCCCGGTAAAGTCGAAATTCAGGGCATTACCGAGCTCAACGGCGAAAAAGTCTTTGTCTTGCGTTTCATCCAAGGCCGTAACGCCGAATGGGTACAGCGCCCCTTCTTTGCCAAATTCGACCCGAAAGCCACCTGGCTTAACGATTTAGTACCGGCCTTTGGCGAAGAAAAATTCTTCTTCACCGACGAGTACGAACAAATGACAGGCGACGGCGAAGTCATCTTATAAAGCCGGATACAGCTGCTGCAAACCAGCGCCTGTATAACGCTTGTACTAGCTCGTAGTAAAGCAAGAGCCCCCAATAAGACGCTAATCTTAATTGGGGGCTCTTGCTTTTGTGCTTTCTTATTGACGCTTTACTTTAGAGGCGCGTTTCCTTGAAGGTTGCTTTGCCTTTGACAGTGCCTTGTCACTATAGCGCTTAGCCCCAATAATGCTGTGCTTCAGCAGCACTATGCCGATAGAGGAGTTGATAAATAAGCAATCGTCTCATTTTTTAATAAATGATGTCCGTGGTTAATGTAGTCATTTACAATTTTGGTTTCTGCGCGCGGAGCGGGCACGTCCGTTTCTACATTAATTAATCCAGCAGTTTCT
>DATGSD010000153.1:0-2772 GCA_035302965.1 Burkholderiaceae bacterium
GTGCCGCGAACATTAATAGACATGACCTGATCCCAAAGCGCTATGTCGAGTTCTTCGAGAGAGCGCCCACCCGAATGCGTGATGGCGGCATTGTTAACCAAGCCATCGAGGCCATCGAAAAAACCCGCGGCCTTTTGTGCCGCCGTTTTAATGGCGTCGGGGTCAGCCATGTCGAAAACCAAAGCTTGGGCTTGATGGCCTTGCTCGCGCAATTGGGCTGCGGCGTTTTCGACTTCTGGCTCGAGAATATCGGCCAATACCACTTGGGCACCGGCAGCAGCAATTTTTTGCGCGAATTCTTGGCCCAAGCCCCGCCCCGCCCCTGTTACCAAGATGCGGCGCCCTTTAAGTAACGATGGCGTGGGCGTTGACTGTGGTGAAGCATTATTAAGCTGCGGCATAAAATGTCACCTTAAATATGATGGCCAGAAGCCCGTGGTAGGTAATGTAAGCAGCGGCGCTCGGCCCAAGCCACAACAGCGTAAGCCAAAATACCAATTACGGTTAAACCGATAATGGCAACAAACACGCCAGCAGTATTACCCTGCCCTTCGGCGTCGACCAGCAAAAAGCCTAAACCAGTATTACCACCGACTAATTCGCCAACCGTTACCCCAATAACCGCTAGAGTGGCACCAATACGCAAGCCCGAAAACAGCGGGGGCAACGACGAGGGAAACTCGACGAAGTAAAAGATTTGCCAGCGCTTAGCATTAAGCGTGCGTACGAGGTTAATCATGTCGGGGTCGACCGTACGAATAGCCGACAAGACGTTCACCATAATCGGGAAGAACACGATTAATAGTGCAACTAAGATTTTGGGGTACATGGTGTAGCCCAGCCACATAACAAACAGCGGGGCAAATGCCACTTTAGGGGCAATTTGCAGGGCTAAAATATAGGGTGACAAAACCGTTTCGGTGGTTGGCGACAGACCCAGCACAACTCCGACAAATAGGCCTAGCAACGAACCCAGAATAAAGCCAGCCACAACTTCAATAGCGGTAATGATGAAGTGATCGAGCAAGCGGCCGGTTTTCCACATATGAATGCCCTCTTCAACCACACTGGTGAATTTGGGCAGAATGTATTCGGGCATGCCGAGCCAGCCAGGCACCCATTGCCAACTTGCCAGAAACAGCACCAACACTAGCAAACTAGCACCGCCTGTAACAAAATGGCGTTTATACATTTTTGTCCTTGATAGTGATAAGGCGTCAGCTTGATTGTGTTTTTGGGACGCTGCCGCCGTTTTAGCGTCGGCAGCGGAGGAGATTCCCGCGTGGGCCGTTCGGGCCGTGCTTGAATCTGTCGTCATGGATTACTCCTTGATGAACTGATTGGTGTACAGCTCGTCAAGCGGGGATTCGTTGCGCACAATACCCTGCGAGACGTAAAAGTCTTGTACCCGGCTCAAACGATCAGAATCGATTTTGCCAAGAACTTTTTGATCGGCGTAAACATATTTGTTGTACAAATCGAATACGCGACGGATGTAATCTTCGTTACCTTTGTGGGCTGGAACGGCTTCAACGTAAACGCGTACCGCCTCGTCTGGATCTTCCATAATTAACTTCATACCCAGTAAGGTGGCATCAACCATGTCTTGAACGAATTTGGGGTTGTTTTTGATGGTGTCATCGGCAACTACAATGGCTTGCGACATTGTTTCGAACGCCTTAGACGGATCCATTAAATTAAGCTCCATACCGGTGTCTTCGATGTTAACGACCCAGTCGGCTACACCAGCCATGGCATCGGCCTTACCGTTGGCAACCAATTGCCAAACACCTGCAGGGCCAGCGGCTTGAATTTCGGCGTCATCGCGGGTTAAGCCAGCTTTTTGCAAAGTACCCAACAGCCCGTAGTAACCGGTGTCGGTGTAAGCAATGGTAGTAATAGTTTTGCCTTCGAGCTCGGCAGGTTCGTTAATTGGCGCATCAGCTGGCGAAGCAATTAGCAACATGCCGCCATCGCCAAGTACGGCGACCGATTTCACGGGAATATCGTTGGCACGCACAATAATCGAGGTGTCGCCCATGGCACCACCAATTGGGGCATTACCTGCACCCACTTGCTTGGCCACATCGACACCACCCTTACCCGAGACAAAGTCAACATCAAGGCCGCGGTCGGCAAAATAGCCCGCTTGCTTAGCAATTAGCCAGGGAGCAAAAGCGGGTAAGTTTTGTGGCGCAGGAAGCAAATAGGTTACCGATTCGAGCTCGGCTGTGTCTTGGGCCATAACGGCAGGCGCAGCAACCAAGCTGGTACACGCCCCTAAAACCAAGCTAGAAATAAGTTTTTTCATGAAGTTCTCCTGTAAATAAATATCTGTTTGCGCTTATTTGTTGTGCTTTGAAAGCCGATTAAGTAAACGCCTAAGCCGCGATAATTAACAACGGTTTGGCAAAACTACAAAACCTTGCCAGTTTGTTTAAAGAAGTCTGGGCAAAGAACTAATGCAAAACCGACTGATCTTGTTGGCCGATTTTGAGTAAATCCATTAAGCGCCCTTGTAAGGGGCCGATTTCGGGCAATTTGCGTCGTTCGAGCGGGTTTTCGCGCAACGGTAAATTAACTTCGATTTCTTCGATTATGGTGCCAGGACGCTCGCTCATGACTAAAAGGCGATCGGACAAGGCCACGGCCTCGACTAAATCGTGGGTAATAAACAAAGCTGTGCGCTTGTTCTCGTAAAGCGATTCGGCAAGGTCTTGTTGCAAAATCATTTTGGTTTGGGCATCGAGCGCCGAAAACGGCTCGTCGAGC
>DATGSD010000154.1:0-5208 GCA_035302965.1 Burkholderiaceae bacterium
ATTTAACGAATTAAGGTTTAAGCCGATAGCCAGTCTTGAAAATACGTGAGACTACGACTAGGCAAATGAGGAGAAACACAAACGTCATAGCCAAGCTGGTATGGATGCTAACGTCGGAAATACCGTAGAAACTCCAGCGAAAGCCACTGACTAAATAAACCACTGGATTCAGTAGGCTAACTTTTTGCCAAAATGGCGGCAGCATATCGATTGAGTAAAAGCTGCCGCCCAAAAAGGTTAGCGGGGTAATAATAAGCAGCGGCACCAGTTGCAGCTTTTCGAAGCCGTCGGCCCAAATACCGATAATAAATCCGAATAAACTAAAGGTAATAGCCGTCAAAATTAAAAAAACAATCATCCAAATTGGGTGATCGACTTGCATAGGCACAAAAAAACTGGCGGTTAGCAAAATAATGGCCGCTAAAATAAGCGATTTACTAGCAGCTGCACCAACGTAGCCAATGGTGATTTCGGTATATGACACAGGCGCGGACAATATTTCGTATATCGTACGGCTAAATTTTGGAAAGAAAATTCCGAACGAGGCATTTGACACACTGTGTGTGAGCAGCGATAGCATTACCAAACCGGGCACGATAAACGCACCGTAGCTAATGCCATCGATTTGGTCGATGCGATTACCAATAGCTGCACCAAAAACCACAAAATAAAGCGATGTTGAAATGACCGGCGCAAAAATACTTTGAGCCAGCGTGCGCCAAGTGCGTGCCATTTCGAAGCGATAGATACTTTGGATGGCGCGTAAATTCATGCCTATGCCCGTTAATGACTTGATTGTGCAAGCAAGCCCACAAAAATATCTTCGAGCGAGCTTTGCGTTGTATGAAGGTCTTTAAAGTAAATGCCTTCTTCGTGAAGGTCGTTTAGTAAATAGCTGATGTCACGGCTGTCGTGGCCGCTTTCATAGGTGTAGGTTAATGACAACTGATCGTCGGACAAGCTTAATTGATAGCGCGATAAGGCTGAGGGGATGGTGTCAATAGGGGTGGCTAGCTCGAGCACTAACTGTTTGCGCCCTAGTTTGCTCATTAAAGTTTTTTTCTCTTCGACCAAAATAATTTCGCCGCTGCGGATAATACCAATACGATCGGCCATTTCTTCGGCCTCTTCGATGTAATGGGTTGTTAAAATTATTGTGACGCCCGATTGCCGTAAGCGATGAACGAGTTGCCACATATCTTGGCGTAGCTCGACATCAACACCGGCTGTCGGTTCGTCGAGAAATAAAATTTTTGGTTCGTGGGACAGTGCTTTGGCGATAAGCACGCGGCGTTTCATACCGCCCGACAGAGTAATTAAGCGGTTATTACGTTTATCCCACAGTGAGAGATCTTTTAGTACTTGTTCGATATGCGCTGGGTTTTTTTGTTTGCCAAAAAGTCCGCGACTAAAACTCACGGTATTCCAGACCGTCTCGAACGATTCAGAGGTGAGCTCTTGCGGAACAAGACCGATTAGTTGCCGAGCTTGCCGATAGTTGGCGACGTTGTCGTGACCATTGACTAAAATGGTGCCAGAGCTGGCATTAACTAAACCACAAATAATGCTAATTAGCGTGGTTTTGCCAGCGCCGTTAGGCCCCAATAAAGCAAAGATTTCGCCATGCTGTATGGTTAAGTTAATATTTTTTAGCGCTTCAAAACCGTTGTCATAGGTTTTGTTTAGTTGACGGACATCAAGAGCGTTGGCCATAAACTTTGGCGAATCTGGGTTGATCGTTAAATGGGACAAAGATTAAGTATAAAAGATTTCATTAAGGGCTGGCGCTACAGAGTTAGGCGCTGACGCCAACACCTTAGTGTTCGAGGAGTAAAAAAATGCAGGCCAGCCACCCGCTTGCCTTGGTTAGTAATCAACAAATGAATGCTCTCGACAAGGCCGCTTTAGCATTTGGCGTGCCCGGCTCGCAGCTTATGGATGCTGCTGGTTTGGCGGTAGCGAAAGTGATAGCCAAAAATTGGGCCCCATGCCCAACACTGGTGGCTTGTGGGCCCGGAAATAATGGCGGCGACGGCTTTGTCATTGCGCGTTATTTGCAAAGTTGGGGTTGGCCGGTACGGGTGGCCACGGTTGCTGATGCTAATCGTTATACAGGTGATGCCCTACATCATTTTAAGTTATGGACTGGCCCAAGCCAGCGGCTTTCCGCGGCGGCATTAGATGGAGCGCACTTGGTGGTTGATGCGCTTTTTGGTGCCGGTTTGGGGCGGCCCGTTAAACAAGAAACCTTGCTTTTTATTCAGGCGCTTAAACAAAGCGGCTTACCCGTGTGCGCGGTTGATATCCCAACAGGTATCGAAGGTTCTAGTGGTCGTGCTCTTGGCGAAGCTGTTTATGCCCAGCACACGGTTACCTTTGTGCGTAAAAAATTAGCGCATGTTTTGCAGCCAGGGCGTTCGCATTGTGGCCAAATTCATGTAGAAGACATAGGCATGCCGGCTGCTGTACTTGCTTCTGGTGCAGCAAGTGCACTCGAAAATCATCCCAAATTATGGCTTTCTTACCTACCACAACTGCAGGCCGCAACGCATAAATATACCCGTGGTCATGTGCTAATCGCAGGTGGTGCTCAACTAAGCGGAGCGGCGCGCTTGGCTGCACTGGCTAGTGCGCGTATAGGCGCTGGTTTAGTTACTGTTGCGGCGCCGCGCGACGTTTGGCCAATTTACGCGACCAGCTTGCAGTCGATTATGGTGACACCAATCGATGGCCTCAGTAGCTGGACCAGCTTGCTCGACGATGCGCGAAAAAACGCCATCCTTCTGGGGCCGGGGGGAGGAGTAAGTCAGGAATTGCAAGAAAAAGTATTGCTGGGTTTAGAAAAACGACGCGCACTTGTGCTCGATGCCGATGCCTTGAGTAGCTTTGCTAGCAAACCCGAAACGCTTTTTGCGGCCATTAACAGCCCATGTGTTTTAACGCCCCACGAGGGCGAGTTTGCGCGCTTATTTCCGCAGTTAAGCCAATCAAATACGTCGCTGAATAAGGTTGACCGGGCTTTGGCTGCCGCACAAAAAAGCCAGGCTGTCGTACTGTTAAAAGGAGCCGATACGGTTATTGCCGCGCCAAATGGCCAGGCCGTGGTGAACACCAATGCACCGCCACAACTTGCTACGGCCGGAACCGGTGATGTGCTAGCAGGCATGATAGCGGGTTTAATGGCTCAGGGTCTAGAGCCTTTTTGGGCGGCAGCGGCGTCAAGTTATCTACATGGTGAAATGGCCAAACAGTTTGGCTTAGGTTTAATTGCCGACGACTTACCTGGCTTAATTCCTAATGCATTACAAGCTATCAAAAACCAAAATGGCGCTGAAGCGCCCGCATAATTATGGTTGCAACACGATTATTCAATTGGCCCAATCAATTTGACGATGACGAAGCGGCAATGGCCTTTGCTTTAGTGTTGGCAAAACAAGCTGAGGCTGTTAACGAAGTGCCAGTCGGGGCGGTGGTGGTTGATGCTAAAGGCAAGTTAATTGGGGCTGCTTATAACCAAACGATTAGTAAAAACGACCCGACGGCGCATGCCGAAATTCTTGCCCTACGCGAAGCAGCAAAAACCCTGGCCAATTATCGCTTGCCGCAAGCGACTTTGTTTGTAACGCTTGAGCCTTGCGCAATGTGCGTGGGCGCTTTATTGCATGCCCGTCTTAAGCGTGTCGTTTATGCGGCTAGCGATCCAAAAACGGGGGCGTGTCATAGTGTTTTAAACTTGCCCGGCTTCCGTCAGTTAAACCATCAGACGGTTTTTGAGGGTGGGGTGGCGGCAACAGAAGCAGCCGTGCTTTTACGACAGTTTTTTCGGCAACGCCGCAATAAAGCAACCAAGTAGTGAAACTCGCTAAGTTTGTTTACTGTTTTGCCTGTTTTTGATGCCGATTTCTTCAAGGCCAAATTTTTATGACTGCTTCTCCTAGCCACAATAACGCTATTTATTTAATTTCTCCCTCCAGTGCGGTTGCCGATGCCGACGCTCTGCATTTGGCGTGCGACCGCTTACAAGAAATGGGGTTTGCGACGCAGCTTGATCAAGCTGCGTTGTCTAAATATCTGCGTTTTGCTGGTAGCGACCAAGAGCGCACACAAGCGTTCGAACGCGCCCTTAAGCAACCCGCTCGCTTTGTGATGGCGACCCGAGGTGGCTACGGCTTAAGTCGTTTATTGCCGTTTATTAATTGGCCGGCCGTAGCCGATAGTGGCAAGATATTTGTCGGGCATAGCGATTTCACCGCTTTTAATTTGGCGCTGTTAGCGCAAACAGGGGCTGAAAGCTGGGCAGGCCCGACCGCGGCCTTCGATTTTGGTGCTCCCAAGGTTGATGAGCTTACCGCCAGTTTGTTTGCCGAGGCGTTGCGCGGCGAGCTAGAAATTTTAGGTTTCGAAGCGGAAGAATCCGACGCTGTTGATACACGTGGCGTTTTGTGGGGCGGTAATTTAGCGATGGTGACGTCGTTATTAGCAACGCCGTATTTTCCTAATATTCAGGGCGGTATTTTATTTTTAGAAGATGTGGGCGAACACCCGTATCGCATTGAGCGCATGTTGGCGCAGCTTTGGCAGGCCGGCGTTTTAGCCTCACAAAATGCAATCGTGCTTGGTCAGTTTACCGATTACCGCCTAAGCGAACACGATAATGGCTTTACCTTCGACAAAGTTAAGTCGTGGCTGCGCAAAGTGGTTAAAACACCCGTAGTAGCGGGTTTGCCTTACGGTCACGTTCCTTTGAAAGCAACGCTGCCGGTGGGTCGTCAAGTGGGTTTGGCGGTCGAGGCGGGCATGGCGTACTTGGTTTTGAACGAGCATTAAAGCTTTTCGAAATTTCAATAAAGTTTGTGTAGCCGTAATCATGGCGTTTTTGCTTGCGTTTAAACCTGGATTTTCTAGTTTTGCTCAGCCATCTGGGTGGTTAAACGCATTTCGCCTGTTATGCTGAGAGCCACGAAAATAATTATGTGTTAGCCAATGCCGTAATATCTTGCCCTCGAGGCGGGAAGGATGCCGATGTCGGATACGTTGTTTACCTTAAATGCTGTCAGTACCCATGTGGAAGAGATTAAAAAAAGTCGATTCGAAGCCGTTGCGGCATCAGCGACAAGCGTTGAACAGGCGTTAAAGCATATTGAAGCCCACAGTGATCCAACGGCAACGCATAATTGTTGGGCCTGGAGAGTGGGTGACGACTATCGC
>DATGSD010000155.1:0-7451 GCA_035302965.1 Burkholderiaceae bacterium
ACCACCAGAAAACACCCCATAAATCATGAGTAGTAACAAGTTAACGTCTATAGCTTTCACTCCTGGCAGTTGGCTGGGGGTTATGGGAGGCGGGCAATTAAGTCGGTTTTTTTGCCATGCGGCACAATACCTTGGGTTTAAAGTAGCCGTTCTCGATCCTTCGGCCGCATCACCAGCTGGCGCGGTTGCCGATAAGCATTTATGCGCCGCTTACGACGACCAGCAAGCTTTGCAACAACTCGCACAGCTCTGTTTGTCGGTAACCACCGAATTTGAAAACGTTCCGGCTGATAGTTTTCGTTATCTAGAAAAACACACCCGAGTTAGCCCAGGCCCGCAGGCGATCGCTTACGCGCAAGATCGCCTTCAAGAGAAAAACTTTTTAAGCCAGCAAGCAGGTGTTGATGTGGCGCCGTATTGCGCTGTTCTTTCCGAACAATGCCTTTCGCAGGCACCACACAATTTGTTTCCAGGCGTTTTAAAAGCGGCTCGATTAGGTTACGACGGCAAAGGCCAACTCAGAGTTGCCTCGCGTGCCGAAGCCGTAAAAGCGTGGCGACACTTAGGTGGGGTCGACTGTGTTCTAGAAGCTTTTCTGCCGTTGCAGTCAGAGATATCCGTTGTTTTGGGGCGCAGCCTTGATGGTGACATCCGGGTATTTACTCCGGCACAAAATGCGCACCATGACGGAATTTTGTTGGTGTCGCGGGTGCAGCCCGGTAACGAAACCAGCCCTAGCGGCGCTGTGGCTATAAAAGCGGCCAGCCGTATAGCACAGGCGCTCGATTATGTTGGGGTGATGTGTGTCGAGTTTTTTGAGCTAAGCGATGGGCGCTTAATTGTGAACGAGATTGCACCGAGGCCTCATAATAGTGGCCATTACACACTCGATGGCTGCCTAGTTAGCCAATTCGATTTACAAGCTCGTTTAATGGCAGGTTTACCCCACGGCAGTTTGCAGGCGCTACAGCCAACTATCATGATTAACCTTTTAGGCGACTTATGGTTTGATGATAAGGGTCAGCTTATCCAACCTAATTTTCAGGCGGCGTTAAATATTCCTGGCAGCCAACTGTATTTGTACGGTAAAACACAGGCGCGTCCGGGGCGCAAAATGGGTCATATTAATTTAGTTGCCGAATCGGCAGCACTTGTCGAGCAACAGGCTAAGCAAGTGGCACAAATACTAGGTATTCAAGCGCAAGAATGTCTTTTTTAAACCAACCCTTAGACGTTTCTATCGATGCGGCTGCGCAACAATTGTTGGCAGGCGGCTTGGTGGCTTTTCCGACGGAAACTGTTTGGGGCTTAGGAGCCGATGCCGAAAACCCGCAAGCCATCGACAAAATCTATCAAGCAAAAAAGCGGCCAGCCAATCATCCGGTTATTGTTCACCTTGCCCCAGAGGCTGATATTGCTTACTGGGCACAATCAATCCCTAGCGATGCTTATCGTTTAATTAAGGCTTTTTGGCCTGGCCCGTTAACGTTAATTTTGACGCGCGCTAACCATATACCCGACCGAGTTAGCGGTGGCCAAGCCAGCATCGGATTGCGCTGTCCGTCAAACCCTGTTGCCCAGCAATTACTACGTCGTTTTGCACAATTAAAGAAGCAGCCAAGTGCTGGGGTAGCCGCGCCATCGGCTAACCGCTTTGGCCGTTTGTCGCCAACACGCGCGGCTCATGTACAGGCCGAGTTTGCCGATTCTTCTGAGGCCATTTATATACTCGCAGAAGGGAGTTCGACAGTAGGGATTGAGTCGACCATAATCGACTTGTCGCGCTATGACGACGGCGTTGGCCCCGTATTATTACGGCCAGGGCATATTACGCCAACTCAGATAGAAGCGGTTTTGGGTAAACCACTAGTAAGTGCCGATGGTTCGGCACCACGTGCTTCCGGAACCTTAAAAGCGCATTATGCGCCTAACACGCCACTGCAGATACTTGATCGTCAGACACTTACTGACGCCTTAAAGCAGTTTGAGCAAGACGCTCATACCTTAACCCACCCCGATACACTCGGGGTATTAGGTTTTGGTGCAAGGCCCCACAATTTAAGCTTAAAAGTTAAGTGGCAAGAAATGCCGGCTTTGGCTGACGACTATGCCGAACAGTTATACGCCAACCTGCGTAAACTCGATAAGGGGGGCCACAAGCAAATTTTAGTAGAAGCCCCGCCAGCTGGCCCCGAGTGGCTCGCCGTTAACGACCGCCTGAGCCGAGCGGCCGCTGCCTTTACATAAAAAGCATTAAACCCCAAGGTGGCGTGTTAAAAGTTCGGGCTGTTCTAGAAGTTTTCTACTATAGCCGGTCTGAACTATTTTGCCTCTTTCGAGTACAAAACACTTGTCGGTGTGGCTTAATACTTTTCGGTAGTTGCGGTCGACGATTAAGGTGGCAACGCCAGCTTCCCGAATAGCTTCAATTATGCGCCAAATTTCGTTAACAATTAGGGGCGCAAGCCCCTCGGTGGCCTCGTCAAGAATTAATAAATTGGGGTTGGTCATTAAGGCCCGACCAATGGCCAGCATTTGTTGTTCGCCCCCAGAAAGCTGTTGACCACCGTGCGTTAGCCGCTCGGCTAAGCGCGGGAAGGTGTCTAAAATACGCGAGTAAGTCCAATCGTTGCGGCCATCGAAACCGGCGCGCGCGCTAACCAAGAGGTTTTCGCGCACACTTAAGTTAGGAAAAATCCCTCGACCTTCAGGCACATACGCAATACCAAGCCGCGCTACTTGATAGGGGCGAGCACGCGTGCAATCACGTTCGCGCACATGAATGCTGCCTTTTGCTGCAGGCACATGCCCCATTACGGTACGGATAAAGGTGGTTTTCCCCATACCGTTGCGCCCAAGTAGGCCGACGGCTTCGCCGGCCTGTATGTTAAGGTCGACCCCGTGCAAAATATGGCTAACGCCGTAATAGGTATGAATTTGCTTGGCCTCGAGTAGGGTAGTCATTCGTCGTCGTCTCCGAGATAAGCGGTTTGTACCTGAGGGTCGTTGCGGATGCTTAGCGGGTCGCCATGAGCAATAACAACACCGTTAACCATAACGGTAATTTCGTTAGAGATACGAAACACAGCGTCCATATCGTGTTCGATAAGCAAAATGGCGTGCTCGGCCTTTAGCGACTCGAGCAAGGCAAGCATTCTGTCGGTTTCTTCGGAACCCATTCCGGCCAGGGGCTCATCGAGTAATAAAACCATGGGGCCAGTGGCCAAACTCATGGCGATTTCTAATTGTCGTTTGGCACCATGCGATAACAGATCGGCCACGGTGTTTCTGTGTGCGCTTAAGCCGGCTAGTTCGATTGCTCGATCGGCGGCTTCATTGCTTTGAGTACAGGTTTTAGCCGGTGTTAGCCAATTCCAGAAGTGCTGGTGGCGCGCTTGTGCGGTAACGCGGCAGTTTTCGTGCACGGTAAGGCTAGGAAATATCGTTGTGTGTTGGTAGCTGCGCCCAAGCCCAGCTTGAGCGCGTTTCGGTTGCGGCCAACGGGTAACATCTTCGTTATTAAGCATGATGCTGCCTTGGTGTGGCGCTAATTCGCCAGCAAGCACGCTAACTAGCGTCGACTTGCCGGCGCCGTTGGTTCCGATAACGGCGTGAACAGCGCCACGTTTAACATCGATAGAAACATTATCGATGGCGGTTAAGCCGCCAAAACGCCGAGTAATATCTTTGGCCGAAAGTAAAATATCAGAGGTTGTCATGGCAGAGTACTAGGCAGTTGTTGCGGTTTGTTTTTTAGAGAAGCGGCGCCGCAGTTGTTGTGGCAGACCGGCCAAGCCATTGGGCAAAAGCGCGACCAGAACAATAATGCTTAAGCCAAAAGTAAGGTGCCAGTTTTTGGCAAATTCGCCAAAAAGCGCTTGCGATTGGAAAGCCTCTTCGAGCAAGGTTAAAACCACCGCGCCCAAAATAGCGCCCCATAAATGGCCACTGCCGCCCAAAATAACCATTAGCAAAACAACGCCCGAACGCTCCCACGCCAAGAGTTCTGGGTTGACGTAACCATCTTTAACGGCGTAAAGCATGCCGGCAATACCCGCCAAACCACAAGCAATAACGTAGGCAGTTAGTTTGTAATTAAAGGTAGAGAAGCCGGCCGAGCGCATGCGCTGCTCGTTAACGCGTATGCCAGTTAAGGCTGCGCCAAAGCGCGAACGCATTAACAGGGCTAAAAAGCCCCAGGTAATAAGCAAGCACGCCAAGGTGAACAAGTAAAAGGTATAGCGGTCGTCGATGTTTAATAAGACGAAGTCGCCAATACGGAACTCGGGGCGGAAATACAAATAAATGCCATCTGAACCGCCGCCAAGCTTGGTGTCATGGAAGACGTAGTACGCCATTTGCGCAAACGCCAAGGTAACCATGATGAAATAAATGCCGCGGGTTCGTAGCGACAACGCGCCCGTTACTAAGGCATAAAGCATGGTAACGATTAGTGCGCCAAGGCCCAAGCTAAAAAAGTTTCCGGCCGCAAATTCGGGCGCTAACAGGGCTAAATAATAAGCGGCAATACCAAAGAAAGCCGAATGACCCAAACTAACTAAGCCGGTTCCGCCAACCAAAAGCTGTAAGCTAAGCGCAAA
Organism: Burkholderiaceae bacterium; assembly: GCA_035302965.1. Taxonomy (GTDB): domain Bacteria; phylum Pseudomonadota; class Gammaproteobacteria; order Burkholderiales; family Burkholderiaceae_B; genus DATGSD01. The sequence continues at coordinate 4,602 of DATGSD010000155.1, forward strand.
CAGCGAATAAATCATGATGTTGATGACCAAGCCGGTGTAATAATTACTGAGGGTGAGTGGTAGGGCAGCCACGACACCGACTGCAATTAAGAGCCCAATGGCTCGCAGTGTGCTTCGCATACTTTAGCCTTGCTTAAAGAGCCCTTCGGGCTTGAACAATAAAATAATTGCCATTAATAAATAAACCATGACACCCGCTGCAGCCGGAAAGAAGACTTGGCCGAATGTGTCGACAAAACCCACTAACATGGCTGCTAAAAAGGCGCCTCGGATAGATCCAATGCCCCCAATAACCACAACCACAAAACAAATAATGAGTACGGCATTACCCATGCCAGGGTAGACCGAGGTAACGGGCGCGGCGATAGCACCGGCTAAAGCGGCTAGAGCAACGCCAATAGCGAAAACAATACGGTATAAACGATTGATGTTAATACCGAGAGAGTCGATCATTTCGCGGTTACTGGCGCCAGCACGAATCATCATGCCCAGTCGGGTACGTGTTAGTACCCAATATAAAAAGAGGGCGACCAAGATACAGACAGCTGAAATAAAAAGACGGTAACTTGGGTAGGTCATGACGCCGCCTAAAGAGACTGTCCCTTTGAGCCAGGAAGGCACAGGAACACCATGGACGTCGTTGCCGATGAGAATGCTACGCAGCTCTTCGAAAACCAAGATAAGCCCGTAGGTCATGAGCACTTGTTGCAAGTGTTCGCGGGTATATAAATAGCTATAAAACGCCCACTCGAGAAAATAGCCAAGCAAAATGGCTAAAACAATGCAGGCGATGATGGTAAGGATAAAACCGCCCCCGACATACTGGATGATCAGGGGCTGAAGGGCGAACGCCATGTAGGCCCCGATCATATAAAAGCTGCCATGAGCTAGGTTGATAATGCCCATGATTCCGAAGATGAGCGTTAGTCCACTGGCAACCAGAAACAAAAGTAAGCCATATTGAATAGCATTAAGACATTGAATCAGAAATATGATCGGGTCCACGGGGCGCCTTCCTTTAAATTACAGCTTGCAACCGCGAGCTGGATCGGCCAGGTTTTCTACGGCTACGCTTACAACTTGGTTTTTATCGTCTTTGACTTCGCGCAGGTAGATGTCTTGGACGGGGTTCCCAGCAGCTGAAATAGTGAACTCGCCACGGGGGCTATCAATTTTTGCTGCACGGATGGCATCCCACAAAGCTTCTTTTTTGTTTAGATCGCCATCAACACCTTTGAGGCCAGCGTGCAACATTTGTGCGGCATCGTAGCCCTGAACAGCGTAAACGTCGGTTGGGATGGTGGGGTTAGCCTCTTGGAAAGCTTTGCGGAAGGCGTTGTCACGCTCGGTGTCTAAGCCATCGGCATAGTGCAGTGTGGTTCGGAGGCCTTGGGCCGATTCGCCTTGCGCTTCGAGCGTACCATCGGTTAAGAAACCGGCACCAACCAAGGGAATGGTTTCACCCAGGCCAGACGAGTGGTAGTCTTGAACAAATTTGACAGCACCACCACCGGCAAAGAAGGTGTAAACCACATCGGGTTTAAGCGAAGCGATTTCGGTAAGTAAAGGCTGGAACTCGACGTTAGGGAAGGGCAGTGTAAGGTGTTTAATGACTTCGCCACCGCCGGCTTCGAATGCTTCTTTAAAGCCACCGGTTGATTCGTCTCCGGCTGCGTAGTTCCAGGAAATCGTGACGGCTTTTTTATGGCCGTCATCGATGGCTACTTTGCCCATGGCATAGCCAGGCTGCCAGTTCGAGAAAGAAGAGCGGAATACCCCGGGGCTGCAAAGGGGGCCTGTAATGGCTCCAGCACCAGCGTTCGGGATGATAAGGGTAACGTTGTTGTCTTTAGCGGCTTTGGCTAAGGCTAAAGCAACGCCCGAGTGAACAGTACCAACTAAAACATCGACTTCGTCTCGCTGAATAAGACGGTTAGCGTTGTCGGGTGCTTTTGATGGATCGGACTCGTCGTCAACTTTAAAGTATTCGACTTCTTGGCCGGCTAGCTTACCGCCTTGCTCGTCAACATAAAGCTTAAAGCCAGCTTCGATGGCGTCGCCAAGGGCGGCGTAAGTGCCACTATAAGGCAGCATAAAGCCAACCTTAACAGCGGCAGTAGCGCTTCCCATGCCGACAACCAATGCGGCGGCTAGCGCAGTACGCGAAAAAATATGCTTCATTGTCTACTCCTTAGTAAAGTTAAAGTTTCCGTTGGTGCGGAGTTTTTTGCGCAGGGGCGCAGTTTATTGGCCGTTTGCTAGAAACTGTTTAACGGCCGTAATAACTTCTTCGGGCTGATCGAAATGCGGAGAATGCCTACAATCTTCGATGATACAAAGTGTTGCTTGTTTGGCAATGCGTTTAATCCCGCGGATTTGTTCGAGCGTGCCGTATTCGTCTTGTTTTCCTTGGATCGCTAATATAGGGCAATGAATTCCGGGTAAATAAGACTCGATATTCCAGAAACGAAACTCGGGGTCTAGCCAGATATTATTCCAACCCCAAAAGGCCGAATCGACGACCTCGTGGTAACGCCCTAAGCGCTCGCGTAAGTTGGTTTCTAAATAAGCTTCACGTGCTTGTTCTATGCTTGAGATGCTAATGTCTTCAACAAAAATATGGGGCGCCGCAACAATAATCGATTGCACCGCATCGGGGTGCATAGCCGCGTACAACAGGGCAATTGAACCACCGTCGCTGTGCCCATATAAGATGGGCTTTTCTTGATCGAGCTGTAAGGCTTTAAGCAGGGCGGGTAGAGCATAGCGTGCTTGATGATGCATATACTCTACCGGCCAAAATTCGCCCTCGGGCCTGGGGGTGCTGCCACCATAGCCGTAGCGAGAGTA
>DATGSD010000156.1:0-3806 GCA_035302965.1 Burkholderiaceae bacterium
TAGCAGCTGGCTTGGCTGCCCCCACCACCCCACGCTGGTTAATAATATGCACACTGCTGAAAAGGAAAGCCAAAAACCGCTGGCTAAAATTGCCCAAGGGTCAAAAGCCACGACAATAAAAGCCGCAAGTATTAGCAAGCGAGAGGCTGTAATCGACAACCGCATAAGGCGAGCCCCGGCAACAATGGCTAACATTAAAAAGGTGCGCTGTGCCGGAATACCCCAACCGGCCAATAGGCAATAGCACCAGGCAATAATCACGGCAACCAAGCAAGCAACAATTTGTGCCGGACAACGCTCGGCCAAACCTTTGTTGCGCCACTGCCAGCGGCGCCAAAACCGATACACCAACAAGCCACCCAGGCTGGCAATTAAAGTAACGTGGGTGCCGCTGATAGAAACCAGGTGGGTAATTCCGGTGAGGTTGAAAGTGCGCCAGTCTGGCGCCTCCACACTGGCTTGGTCGCCAATAGCGAGTGCTAATAAAACGGCACCATAACGCATTCCTTCGATATGTGTTTGCATCGAAGCACGCACATGGTGGCGCACACGCTCTGAAAATACCCGCAAGCTATGGAAAGGTTGATCGTCGATTAACTGCGGCTGACCCCGCACATTACCCGTAGTTCGTATGCCCTGAGCGAACAAATGGCCTTCATAGTCGAAACCATGAGGGTTTCTGAGACCATGAACTTGTTTTAATGTGAGAGCCATCGACCAAATTTGGCCCGGAATGATGTCTGGAAATTCAATCGTTTGAGTATTTCTTGCTGCGTATGGCCCGGCATAACGTCCTTGATACCAATTAATTAGCACGTGTTTTGGGATGCCTTCAGGCTGCGACGACAAGACTTCACCTTCAAAACGTCTGCCATTGTCACTAATGCGTACCAAACTGTTTACTCGCACCGTTACGCGTGAAACTTTGTTTTCGTCACGCGCGCTTAGTTGGTCGTTAAGCCGTGCATCGGCGCGGTAAAGTGTTGAAGTAAACCCAATCAGGCTGCTGAGCAGCATTAAAAAGGCGGTTAGTAGTAGTCGTCGTGAATTAAATCGAAGGGTGGTGTTAGCAGGAAAAGCCACCAGGCCGATGCCAACTACAGTTGTTGTGACAGCCAGGTAACCAGCTATAACCACGCCTAGCGAGAGCTTGGGAAGTATTTGTACGGAAGCACTTGCGACAATAAAGCTAAGTAAACAAAGCCGGCCACGCATAGACGCTGCCCAAATAGCTTAATGCTAAAACGCGCTGGCGGCTTGCCACTCAAAATGTCATAAAACCACCCAAGGCGGCTAATACCAATAACAGGCAAGCTTATTCGAAAAACCCGGAGCCAGATTCCAAATTACCAGCTGACTGATACGAGCAACAATCGGCCAATGCCAAGACCGAAGAAGGCTGTATCAGCACCCGCGTTCTAATACGAATAAGCACACACTACAGTAAATAATCGCAGGCTTATTCGAACCTAATAGGGTTAGGCGAGTAATAAGATGGCTTAGACGGGCAAGTTTTACTGAATTATCGTCCTATTTTAACGAGTACTTATAGGACGATTTTGTTATGATTCTTGCCATATTTTTGGAGACCACACCTTGAAAGTTATTATTGCCGGCGCCGGAATCGGCGGACTCAGCCTTGCTCTTATGTTGCATCAACGCGGGATTGACTGCGATGTTTATGAAAGTGTGCCCCAGTTAAAGCCCTTAGGAGTTGGTATTAACCTCTTGCCTCACGCAAGCGCCGAAATGGCGGCACTAGGAATGCTCGACACGCTAGAGCAGCACGCTATCGCGACATCGGCCCTGCATTATTACAACCAGTTTGGCCAAACGATCTGGATGGAGCCGCGTGGCCGCTTAGCGGGTTACCCAGTGCCGCAGTTATCAATTCATCGAGGCACGCTGCAAGTTTGCTTGGCTGAGGCTTTTCAGCAACGCGCCGGCAGCCACCGCTTGCATTTAGGTATGCGATTGCAGTCGGTACAACAAAAAGAAAACGGTGTTGAAGTACTGTTTTTTGACCAGGCAACGGGGCAAACCGTAACGCGGCAAGCCGATTGCGTGGTAGGTGCTGATGGTATTCATTCGGCTTTACGGCAACAGTTTTACCCGGCCAACGACCCCTTCCGTTATTCGGGCCGATTTTTATGGCGCGCGGTTAGCTATGACAAACCGTATCTTGATGGCAAAACCATGTTTATGGCTGGACATCAAGATAAAAAGTTTGTGGCCTACCCCATTGTCGATGAAAACTGCCCCGAGCATTTCGTTGCTATCAATTGGATAGCGGAACTTAGTTTGCCTGAGTGGGAAATTACCTCAACCGACTGGAACCGAGAGGTTAATCGAGATGTATTTGAAGACGAGTTTAGCGATTGGCGCTGGGATTGGATCGACATCCCGCGTTTAATTCAGTCGGCCGAAAGAATTTACGAATTTCCGTTAATTGATAAAGACCCACTACCCCGCTGGTCATTCGGTAGCGTAACCTTGCTAGGCGATGCTGCCCATCCCCTCTACCCTATTGGCTCTAATGGTTCAGCCCAGGCGATTTTAGATGCGCGTTGTTTGGCTGACTATTTGCAAAACTGCGATTCGAGTCTTGGCGGTATTCAGCTGGCATTAAAAGAATATGAAGCCGATCGCCTCCCCGCAACGACCGGCATTATTTTGCGCAACCGCTTAAATGGCCCTGAACAAGTCATGCAAATCGCTCATGAGCGAGCACCTCAGGGCTTTAGCCATATACATGATGTTATGACGCCAAGCGAATTAGAGTCGGTGGCAACGCGTTATAAGCGTGTGGCAGGCTTTGACTCGCAAACCGTTAAAGCGGTTGTTACGAGCAAAAACACTTGACGTTGTAATGGCGGCAGACTCGATTGAATAGCTATTTATTCGCACACCTTTGCTGCCGCTTGGTCGTTATTTTTAGCGCACAGTTAGCAAGATTTAACTACCGTTTCGTGGTTTACGCTAATAGGCTTTAGCCGGCTATTCGTTAATTATCGTTTAACGTGGCTAGGCGCGGTAAAAACTGCACAGCATTGCGGTTTGTGGCTTCGATTAGCTGCTCAACATCAAGTTGACGTAAATCGGCTAATTCGTGGGCGATGCGGGCTAAATGATGCGGCTGGTTACGTTCACCTTTTTCTAGCCAAGCGGGTGGGATATCAGGGGCATCGGTTTCGAGCACCAAGACATCAAGTGGCAGTTTTGCGGCAAGGCGTCGAATTTGTTTGGCACGGCTAAACGTCATGGCGCCACCAAAGCCCAAGCCAAAACCTTGATCAATAAAATGCTCGGCTTGTTGAAAGCTACCATTGAAGGCATGAGCTAGGCCACCAACATGCGAGTGGCGACGCAGCTGTTTTAATAAAAGATCTTGCGAGCGCCGAACATGCAGCAAAACGGGCAATTGGTAGCGGCCTGCCATTTTAAGTTGCTGTATATAAAAGTATTCTTGTTTTTCGTGCATGTCGGCTTGGCGTAATTCAGGCTCGAAAAAATCCAGACCAATTTCGCCTATAGCGACGAAGCGCGGGTCGTCAATAGCTTGTTCGATGGCTTTTTCAAGCTCGACAAGATCGTCTTTATGGGCTTTAGGCACACACATTGGATGAATGCCTAGCGCATAGCGCCCGCCTGGAAATTCGTGCGCCAAGTGTTTAACCGCGGTGAAGTTATTACGGTTAATCGCTGGGATAACAATGGTATTAACACCCGCTTTTTGGGCGCTACGAATAACGTCGTTGCGATCGTCATCGAAAACGGCGGCATCGAGATGGCAATGAGTATCAATT
>DATGSD010000157.1:0-2274 GCA_035302965.1 Burkholderiaceae bacterium
GGCATCGCAACGAAACGAACCTTCTTGCATATTGCCATCGCAAATACCTAGCCAGACAACAAGCGCATGCAAGGCACGCGCGTAAGCGGCTGCCTCGGCGGCTGAACGAATATCGGGTTCGGTGACAATTTCGAGTAAAGGGGTTCCGGCGCGGTTTAAATCGATACCGGTAGACGATTCACCATGAGGGCCAGTGAAATTTTCGTGTAGCGATTTACCGGCGTCTTCTTCGAGATGGGCGCGGGTTAATGCCACCGTTTTTTCGTCGTCATCGAGTAAAAAGCTGAGCGAGCCACCGCTAAGAATAGGCTGATCAAATTGGCTAATTTGATAGTTTTTTGGCAGGTCGGGGTAGAAGTAGTTTTTACGTGCAAATACCGACGTTGATGCAATATCGGCATCGACAGCCAAACCGAACATAATGGCAAGATCGACGACGCCGCGGTTTAAGACTGGCAAGGTACCAGGCAAAGCCATATCGACGGCGTTGGCCTGGGTGTTGGGCTCAGCCCCAAAAGCGGTGCTGCTGTCAGAGAAAATTTTCGATTGTGTAGAAAGCTGGACGTGGGTTTCCAGTCCGATAACGATTTCCCAGTTCATTTAGATGATTTCCGGTTTGCGTTGATGCCAGTCGGTATTTTCTTGGAAGCAATTAGCAAGCGCTAGTAATAATGCTTCAGAAAAATGATTGCCAATAATTTGTAGGCCTATTGGTAGCGGGCGGCTAGCAGAACTAAAGCCGCAAGGTATAGACATGGCCGGCAAGCCTGCAAGACTGACACCTAAGGTGTAGATGTCGCTGAGCCATTGGCTGGTTGGGTTGCTGTTTTTTTGGTTTAACAGCGGTGCTGTTTCGGCGCTAACAGGGCCCATAATGACGTCGCAATGCTGATCGAATGCCGTGGCAAAGTCGGTGGCGATTAACTGTCGAACTTTTTGCGCTTGTAAATAGTAAGCATCGTAGTACCCGTCGCGTAAGACGTAAGTGCCGATTAAGATGCGTCGAATGACTTCTGGGCCAAAACCCTCGGTGCGCGATCGGCGCATCATGTCGTGGATATCGGTGTATTCGGTGGCACGATGGCCATAACGAACACCATCGTAGCGGGCTAAGTTACTTGACGCTTCTGCCGGTGCAATTACGTAATAAGCGGGCACCGAAAGGCGGGTGTGTGGCAGCGAAATTTCGACCCGCTGCGCACCTAATGATTCGAACTTGGCTAAAGCTGCTTCGACCGCGGTAGCCACGTCTTCGGAGAGCCCATCGGCAAAAAACTCGGTTGGAACACCAATGCGGATGCCTTTTAATGGCTGCTTGGAATTTTCTTGGAATTGCGTTTGGTGTTGCTTAAATTGCTGTTTGATGCGCCCTGGTGCGTTAGTTTGAGAGCCGCACATTTTAAGGCTGGTACCGTCGCGCGGATCGTGGCCGCTGATGGTATCGAGCAATTCGACCAAATCGTTAGCAGTGCGCGCGATAGGGCCTGCCTGATCGAGGCTGGCGCCATATGTAACCAAACCATAACGAGACACGGTGCCGTAAGTAGGCTTAATGCCGCTAACACCACACATGGCGGCGGGTTGGCGCACCGAGCCCCCAGTGTCGGTGCCTGTAGCAGCCAAAACTAGGCCGGCGGCGACAGCAGCGGCCGAACCGCCTGACGAACCTCCGGGTGTGCGGCTAGTATCCCAGGGGTTTTTAACCGCGCCAAATGCCGAGTTTTCGTTGTGTGAACCCATAGCGAACTCGTCGCAGTTTAATTTGCCAAACGTTACAGTACCGGCATTGGCGAGTTTTTCGACCACAGTTGCATCGAATGGGCTGACATAATTAGCGAGCATTTTGCTAGCCGCTGTGGTTTTCCAGCCTTTGGTAACTAAAACATCTTTATGCGCAAGGGTTAAACCCGTTAACGGTGTTGCCTGACCGTTTTGTATGAGTTGGTCGGCGGCTTTGGCTTGAGCAAGGGTGAGCTCGGGTTGGATATCTAGAAAGGCGTTAAGCGAGCGCTGACGTTTAATTTCGTCGAGGGTTTCAGTGGCGAGTTCGACGACACTAAACTGTCGCTTAGCTAAGGCCTCTCGGACGGCGGTGAGTGTATCGAATTGCTTCAGTATAGACATAATAAATAAATTTTTTGCTTACTCGATTACCGTGGGTACTAAAAAGAGGCCATCCGTTTTGGCTAGGGCATTATGCATCAGTGCATCGCGTTGTTGTGGGCTATTAACTGGTGCTGGTACGTCGTCGCGAAGGTGGTCGTTGGGCTGACG
>DATGSD010000158.1:0-2624 GCA_035302965.1 Burkholderiaceae bacterium
GCAAGCGCGCTTGGTACTCGAATGCCAACGTTGTTTGCAGCCTTTCGAGCGTGTTGTGCATGTGCATGATGTCTTGCAGGTAGTGGCTTCCGACAACGAGCTGAAAGCAGAAGATGCCGTCGAGATCGACGAGCTAGAGCAAATTATTGGCTCTGATCGTTTCGATCTACTAGCCCTACTCGAAGACGAATTAATTCTCGAGGTGCCGTATGTTCCACGGCACGACGATTGTCATCCCGAGCCCTTAACAACGCATTTGCAAGATGATGGTTTAGACGACGATATAAAACGTCCTAATCCTTTTGCAATTTTGGGTCGGCTTAAAAAAAGCTGAGCCTGCAATTTTCGAAATTGTCTATTTAACCGCGAGGTATCAGGTACTATTGCCTGCTTCGTAAACAGGAGTCATTATGGCTGTCCAGCAAACTAAAAAAAGCCCATCTAGGCGTGGCATGCGTCGTGCGCATGACGCGCTAACGACACCTCCGACGGCCATCGAGCCAACTACCGGAGAGCTTCACTTACGTCACCACATCAGCCCTAACGGCTTTTACCGTGGGCGCAAAGTCCTTAAAACGAAAAACGACGACTAATTGTGCTCAAGTGGCCTCCCTTTTGTTTTTTAGGTCACAACCCTGATGTCGGCTAATACAATTACCATCGCCATCGATTGTATGGGTGGCGATGTCGGTCTTCCTGTAACGGTTACCGCGGCAAAGCAGTTTGCGCAGCGTTTCCCCGATACCCATTTCCTTTTGGTGGGCGATGAGGCAGCCATTGTCAGTCGCCTGAAGAGTCTTGGTGCGTACGAGCAAAGTTGGTACGACATCTTGCCTGCCACCGAGGTAGTGGCCATGGATGATTCTGTCGAAGTCGCTTTGCGACGTAAAAAAGGATCATCCATGCGCGTGGCTGCCGAAGCGGTTAAAAGCGGCCAGGCGCAAGCTTGCGTTTCTGCTGGTAATACGGGTGCCTGGATGGCGATTTCGCGCTATGTGCTTAAAACGCTCGATGGCATCGATCGCCCGGCTATTGCGGCTTCCATTCCCAATCAAAAGGGTGGCGCAACCACAATGCTCGATTTGGGCGCCAACGTCGATTGCACGGCCGATCACCTCATGCAGTTTGCCATGATGGGTACCGCGCTAGTTACGGCCTTATACGGTCATAAGCACCCTGCTGTGGGTTTGCTTAATATTGGCGAAGAAATGATTAAGGGCAACGAAATTGCCAAACAAGCTGCCGAGCTTTTGCGTGCTAGTGGTTTAAATTTTTATGGCAACGTCGAAGGCGATGACATCAGCAAAGGAACCGTCGATGTTATTGTGTGTGACGGTTTCGTTGGCAACGTTGTGCTGAAATCCATCGAGGGGCTGGCTTCTATGGTCAGCACCATGATGCGAGCCGAGTTTAAACGCGACCTTTTATCGATGGGCGCGGGCTTAATTGCACGGCCCGTCTTAAACCGCTTTCGAAGCAAGGTTGATAGCCGCCAATATAATGGGGCTGCTTTGCTTGGTCTCAGAGGAATCGTCATTAAAAGTCATGGTTCGGCCGACGTTTACGCATTTGGGAATGCTCTGTTGCGCGCCCGCGAGGCCGTCCATAATCGTTTGTTAGGTGGCATTACCGACGCTGTTCACGATTTACAAGCTCGGCTGCAGGCAGCAGAGCTTACGGCGCCTGGTAAACTTCCGCCAGGTAGTTGTTCTAAAACCTTGCCGTAGTGGCGCATAAAGGAAGCCGTTGATATGCCCTTTGCAAAAATAATAGGTTCGGGCGGTTATCTGCCGTCAAATTGTGTCTCCAACGATGCGCTAAGCGCCGATTTGGCAACACGGGGCATTGAAACATCTGACACCTGGATTACCGAACGTACCGGAATTCGTCAGCGCTTTCTTGCTGAAGCCGGCGAAACCACGAGTGCGCTGGCGCTAAAAGCGGCCGTGCAAGCGCTCGAAGATGCCCATGTGGCTGCCGATCAGCTCGACTTATTAATTGTTGCAACTTCAACGCCCGATATTATTTTCCCAAGCACCGCTTGCATTGTGCAGGCCGGTTTGGGCGTGTCAGGCTTTCCCGCTTTCGATGTGCAAGCCGTTTGCAGTGGCTTTGTTTATGCCTTAAGTGTTGCCGATAGTTTTATTCGAGCAGGGCGCGCAAAAACTGCCATGGTAATCGGAGCCGAAGTCTTTTCCAGTATTCTCGACTGGAACGATCGCAGCACTTGTGTGCTTTTTGGCGACGGTGCTGGCGCGGTAGTTTTACAAGCTTCCGACGAGGCTGGCATTATTGATGCGCATCTTAGTGCCGACGGAAGCTATGCCGATATTCTGCATGCCGCCGGTCGTGTCAATAAGGGTCGCGTTACGGGCGACCCCTTTTTGCGCATGGACGGGCAGGCGGTTTTTAAATTGGCCGTTCATTCGTTAGCCGACTCGGCATCACAAGTGTGTAAGCAAGCCGGAATCGCACTTAATGAAATCGACTGGTTAGTGCCACATCAAGCTAATCTGCGTATCATTAATTTGCTTGCCCGAAGAATGGGGGTGGGTGAAGATCAAGTAGTCGTAACGGTCGACAAACACGCGAACACATCAGCCGCTAGTGTGCCGTTAGCCCTA
>DATGSD010000159.1:0-2734 GCA_035302965.1 Burkholderiaceae bacterium
CAAACGACGATATTGGGCTGGAACATCGGGCACATGGCTTGGGTAATAACGCGCCCTTTGCCGAATTTGCTCTTTCATCGACTCGTCTTGCAAGCCATGACGCGCAAAATGCTCAACAGCCGATTGACCGGCCACACCACCTGCAGCGTTATCACCATCAGGGGGTCGAGACCATAAACGAGCCGTCATAAATTCGGTCATTGTGGTCCATAAAGGCGCCTGCCAACGCTCGCAAAGCCAGTACGCCAAACCCATATGGTCGGGGTGCATATGCGTAACTATTACACGCAAAATCGGTAAACCCTCGAGGGCTTGTTCGAACACCTCTTCCCACAGCTGTTTAACTTCGTCACGCGATACACCGCAGTCGACAACCGTCCAGCCTTGCTTACCGTTAAATTCGTCGCGCAACAACCATAAATTTATATGATCGAGCTGAAACGGCAAAGGCATACGAATCCAGCGTACGCCATCGGCCACAGAAACCGCTTGCGCCGGCTCTGGCACAAGATCAGCAAAGGGATAAGTGAGTTTTTTTTCGTTGGGGTTCATCAAAGTCTCCGTTACACACGCACCCCAAGTGTATACGCTGGACTGCACAATAACGTACTATTATGGAAGTTTTCAGACTTTTTACCTTCCTAGGAGCAGATTATGTCAGATCCTGTCGTTATCGTTTCTGTCGCACGCACACCAATCGGAAGCATGATGGGCAGCCTATCAACATTAGCAGCCCACGAGCTAGGGGCAATCGCTGTACGCGGGGCGGTCGAACGTTCTGGCATCGACGGCGAACAAATCGATGAAGTGCTCATGGGCAACGTACTACTAGCGGGCCAAGGCCAAGCACCAGCACGACAGGCCGCTTTAGGTGCCGGACTGCCGCAATCGGTAGCCGCCACAACCGTCCACAAAGTGTGTGGCTCGGGCCTTAAAACCGCCATGCTGGCTCACGATATGCTTCTTGCCAATAGTGCCAATGTGCTGATTGCTGGTGGCCAAGAAAGCATGAGCAATGCCCCTTACTTACTATTACGTGGGCGCCAAGGCTATCGCTACGGGCATTCTACCGTATACGACCATATGGCTTTAGACGGTCTCGAAGACGCCTACCAGAAACAAACCCCAATGGGTGTGTTTGCCGAGAGCTGTGTCGAAAAATACAAATTTACCCGAGAGCAACAAGACGAGTTTGCCCTCGAATCTTTAAAACGGGCACGACAAGCCATCGAAGACGGCAGTTTTAAAGATGAAATCGTCCCGGTCACTATTTCTGGCCGTCGCGGCGACACCATCGTCGACACCGACGAGGCTCCAGGACGCGCCATGCCAGATAAAATTCCATCATTGCGCCCCGCCTTCAAAAAAGACGGTACAGTTACAGCCGCTAACGCATCCTCTATCTCCGACGGAGCGGCGGCCATGGTTATTAGTCGCCAATCAACCGCCGAAAAGCTTGGTGCCAAGCCATTAGCTCGCATTGTGGCCCACACCCAACATGCGCAAGAGCCCGAATGGTTCACAACCGCACCAGTAGGCGCTATTCAAAACCTACTCAAAAAAGCCGGCTGGACTGTCGACGACGTCGATCTCTTCGAAATTAACGAAGCATTTGCTGTTGTTACTATGGCAGCCATGCACGATCTTGGCCTTGATCATGCCAAAGTCAATATTCACGGTGGGGCTACCGCATTAGGCCACCCCATTGGTGCTTCGGGTGCTCGTTTAGTTGCCACCTTAATTTCTGCCTTGCAAAAAACCGGTGGACGCCGTGGTGTAGCATCGTTGTGTATTGGTGGCGGCGAAGCCGTAGCCATGGCAATCGAATTAATTTAATCGCGTAACGTCGTTTGCTTCATTAGTAAAATCAGCGTACAGTTTGGCTTCGTACGAGTTGCCAGGCATTAATTTCAATACGTTTTGCTTATCACCTATGTTCGACGTGCTGGTCTATTTATTCGAGAATTACTACACTCCAGAAGCCTGCCCCGATGCCGACGCTCTAGCCAATAAATTGGCGGCCGCCGGTTTCGAGCATGACGACATCAACGATGCTTTAGGCTGGCTTTACGGGCTAGCCCAAACCACCGAACAATGCGTCGAGCTGGCTCAACTACCGGTAACCGATAGTCAGCGTATTTACACCGACTCCGAATACCAAGCTTTGGGTCAGCAAGCCATCGGCTTTATCAGCTTCCTAGAAAGCTCAGGGGTTTTACCTGCCGCCTTGCGCGAAATCCTCATCGATCGCGCGCAAGCAACGGGCGAATCTCCGATGCCTCTCGACCAAATGAAAATCATCGCCTTAATGGTTCTCTGGAGCCAAGAAGCCGAAATCGACCATCTGGTCTTAGAAGAACTCCTCACCGACGACGAATCGCGTTTATCACATTAAACGCAGCAACTATTTATTGTGCAACCAAGTAAGCGCACAAAACCTAGCCGTTATGTTGGACGTTTCGCGCCAAGCCCAAGCGGGCCTTTACACAAAGGCTCGCTGGTTACGGCTATGGCCAGCTACCTCGATGCGCGAGCTCACAACGGTCGTTGGTTACTTCGTATCGAAGACATCGATGGCTCGCTCGATGCCTTTGCCGATCGCGAGATTTTGCAGCAGTTACGCTCGTTGGGTATGCACTGGGATGCCGACCCCATATGGCAGTCGCAGCGTCAAGCACTCTACAAGCGTTATTTCGAACGCTTAAAGCGGCTTAATCGTACTTATGGTTGCGGC
>DATGSD010000160.1:0-3053 GCA_035302965.1 Burkholderiaceae bacterium
TAGCCTTTTTAGATGGCGACTCGGCTGCCCCCGACCCAGAACAAACCGAAGTTATTATTGTTGGAACCGGCAACCAACACAACCTTTTACCCAGCCACATTACAGCAGAACTACAAACGAGTGGCATCGGTATTGAAGCCATGAGCACCCGCGCTGCGGCCCGAACCTATAACATATTAATGGCCGAAGGACGCCGCGTGATTGCCGCTCTTTTACCTTTGGAGCCTATTAAATGACCAATGTAGCAATCGGAAAACCCATTCCTGACTTCAAGGCCGCCAGCACAGCCGGCGACATCAGCTCAAGCAGCTTTAGCAATCGCTGGACAGTTTTGTATTTTTATCCAAAAGACAACACACCCGGCTGCACCAATCAGGCCAAAGGTTTTCGCGATCATTACACCGAGTTCCAAAAGCTAAACACCGAAATCATTGGTGTATCGCGTGACAGCTTGCGTAGCCACGAAAACTTTATTAACAAACATGACCTTCCGTTTGCCTTAATTTCCGACCCTGACGAAGCTCTTTGCACTTTATTCGATGTCATAAAATTAAAGAATATGTATGGCAAAAAAGTTCGTGGTATTGAACGCAGCACATTTTTAATCGGGCCCGATAACACCCTGCATCAAGAATGGCGCGGTTTACGCGTACCAGGGCATGTCGAAACTGTATTACAAGCCGTGCAAGATGCTCAGCAATAAAAACACATCCCGAGTCAAACCAACTGGTACTCTACCCTTACGCTAAACCTCGGAGCTCATATCAACATGCCTTTACCCAAATTGCCTACCCGAATGGGGGCGATCTTAAGCCTGCCAGACGATTTACCCACCCCAAGCAAAAAATCAGCGGCAAAAAAGGCAGCCAGCAAAAAAACGGCTAGCAAGGCTAGCCCAACGCCATCGTCAAAAACCCATAAAACTGCCCCTGAAAAAACCCCGAGCGCCAAAACAAGCAAACAGCCGACGACGAAAAAAGTTACAACAACGCCATCAGCTGCTAGCCAAGCCGAAACCCAAAAAGAACGTTTACCCGCGTCGCAGCGTAAGCTTTTTGTACTCGACACCAACGTCTTGTTACACGATTCAAACTCGTTATTTCGCTTTGCCGAGCACGATATCTTTATTCCGATGGTGGTTCTCGAAGAACTAGACCACCAAAAAAAGGGGATGTCTGAAGTAGCACGTAACGCCCGGCAAGTGAGTCGTTTTTTAGACGGCTTGGTAGCTGCCTCTGAAAATGCCAATAAAGGCTTGGTTCTCGATTTATTAGGCAACCAAGAAGCCTTAGGCACACTGTATTTCCAAACGCAAGCTTTAAAAACCGACCTACCTATAAAGCTGCCTGCTGGCAAGGCCGATAACGCCATTTTAGGTGTCGTACATGCCTTACAAACCAAAGAGCCTAAACGTCAGGTAATTTTGGTTTCTAAAGATATTAATATGCGGCTAAAGGCCGTAACCTTGGGGCTTAGAGCCGAAGACTATCTGCACGACCGTGTTATTGATGATTCCGACTTGCTTTACGCCGGCGTAAGGCCCCTGCCCAATAACTTTTGGCAAAAGCACGGCAAAGACATCGAGTCGTGGCAAGAAGGTGGCACAACTTATTATCGCATTACAGGCCCGCTGTGCGCCGACTTCCAAATCAACGAATTTGTTTATTCTGAAGGCGAATTGCCGCTTTATGCCCAGGTTAAAGAGGTTCATAGCAAAAGCGCAGTTTTAGCAACGGTACGCGACTACAGCCACGGCAAAAATAATGTTTGGGGGGTTACCGCACGCAACCGCGAGCAAAACTTTGCTCTTAATTTACTCATGAACCCCGATTGCGACTTTGTTTCTTTATTAGGCCAAGCGGGTACCGGAAAAACCCTGCTCGCCTTAGCCGCGGGCCTCACGCAAACATTTGAAACCAAACGTTATTCTGAAATCATCCTAACCCGAGCTACAGTTCCGGTTGGTGATGACATCGGTTTTTTACCGGGCAGCGAAGAAGAAAAAATGCTGCCCTGGATGGGTGCCCTCGAAGACAACCTCGAGGTATTACACTTGGGTGTTGGGCGCAAACACGAAAGCATTTCGAGCTCACAAGTAGGCAATTGGGCGCAAAGCCCCACTATGGAAATGATCCGCTCACGCATCAAGGTAAAGTCGATGAATTTTATGCGTGGACGCACCTTCTTAAACCGCTATTTAATTATCGACGAGGCACAAAACTTAACGCCTAAACAGATGAAAACGCTTATCACACGGGCGGGCCCGGGTACAAAAATTGTTTGCCTAGGAAATATTGCGCAAATTGACACGCCTTACTTAACCGAAGGTAGCTCTGGCCTTACTTACGTCGTTGATCGTTTTAAAGGATGGCCGCATTCGGGGCATGTAACCTTGCAACGCGGAGAACGCTCTCGCTTAGCCGATTACGCCAGTGAGGCGCTGTAAAAATGGCCAACAAAACGCGCTCTCTGCAGACGGCTTTGCCGCTTGGCATCACCATGGGTGATGCGGCCGGAATTGGCCCCGAAATTATTATTAAATTATTTGCACAAGGCTTGCCTGCGGCTAGCGTTGTTTATGGCGATGCCAACGTACTAAAGGAAACAGCGCGTTGGCTGGGTTTAACAAATATAGAAATTCGAGCATACCAAACACTAGAACAGGCTCTTGCTGAAGCCAAACACAAACAGCCAAGCCTAAATGAAGAATATGTAATTTCTGTTATCAACCGCCACAAACCTTTACCACAATTAGAGTTAGGCAAAGTGAGCGCAGCTGCGGGCCAAGGTGCTTACAATTATTTATGCCAAGCCATCGAAGATGCACAAAACCATAAGTTACGAGCTATTGTCACGGCCCCGCTTAATAAAGAAGCCTTGTTAGCCGCTAAGCTTAATTACCCTGGGCATACCGAAATATTGGCCGAAAAAACGCATAGTCCTGAAGTGGCCATGATGCTAGCTACGCCCGAACTTAAAGTAATTTTGGCCACCATTCATATTCCGCTTATGCAGGTGGCTCAACATTTAAGCGTGTCGCAGCAACTTAAAAC
>DATGSD010000161.1:0-3461 GCA_035302965.1 Burkholderiaceae bacterium
GTCTTCGTTTGCTGCAAGAAAAAGGCTTGAGCAAGGCGCTCTGACTAGCGCGTTCGGTCGAAGACGTAATTTCACGCTACAGACTTCTAAAACGAGCGACAAGGGCATACCCTTACTAATGTGTAGCTAAAAGAAATAGGCCGAAGCGGTCTGCGGGAAAATTAATTTGTTCATTACAAGCCCGAATAAACTAGGGCTTGGTAGTGGTACGGGCAGATTCATTCAGAGTAATTTTGACGGTGGCCAGTAGTTGTTAAGCATGTTTATCAATAACAATTACTAGTTAACGATTGGTTTGCTTACCGGCTTGTAACGGCAGATTGCACACAATAGGAAAAACGGGTGCCGACCGTTCAATAAAGCAATCGGGCTCAAATAGTACCGCTCGTAAAAAGCTGTGTTTTCAAGTTCAGCCAAACTGCATTTACACCCTGCTGATGTTTTCTGAAGCAGAAAGCGGTGTTGATATTAATTGTTTCCGGTTCTTTTTGTGTATCAGTTTCGTCCACAGAGTGTTATAAGGCGTGACGGTTACGAGCACGCACGAGACCCATAAATTTGCAGGCGCCAGATGGTGTTTAATCTGGCTAGCGGTAGTATCATTAGGGGCGTTGGCTCGGTCGGTCTTTAGGCCTCGGCGCCAGTAAATAACAGCAATTAGGTTTTGGTCTGCCCGATTAGTTTAATCGTTCAGCTACCATGCCTAGTCTATTAATAACGTTAGCGGTATTTTTATGACTACTTCTCCTGATACCACCCTCACGCAAGAACAAATTACCGAATTTTCGCAGCGTTTAGCGGCGCGCAAAGCATTGCTCATGGAAGAAATCTCTGAGGTTGCCAACCGTTCACAAAGCGAGTTCGACGTTCAGCTTATTAGCCGCTCGGGCGATTCTGGTGCCGCAGCAGCATCCGACCTGTTGCGGGGTATTGCCGAAGCCGAAATTACTCGAGATATTGTCGAGGTGCGCGACATTGTCGCTGCCGAGCAGCGTATCGAAACGGGCCGTTATGGTGTGTGTATTAGCTGCGAAGGGCCAATTCGCTATAAGCGCTTAGATGCTTATCCAACAGCAAAGCGCTGCTACAGCTGTCAGGTCGAGTATGAAGAAGGGCGCCAAACGGCGCGATAAAAACGCTGTAGAAGCAAGCCTGGCGCTCACAGGGCACTGGGCTTGCTTTGCGCTGGCTACTAAGCGATTGATTATGATTTTTATTACCTAGAAAAAACGTTTAGAGAATTTAATGGCTTTAAATTTACAGATAGTAATTTGCAGTACACGCCCCGGGCGGGTTGGTCCGTCGGTGGCAAAATGGTTCGACGAGTTTGCAAAGTCGCATAGCGAATTTCGGGTGAAGTGCGTCGATTTAGCCGATTTTGACTTACCGGTTTATAACGAGGCAAAGCATCCTCGTTTCAAAGATTACGAATTTGAAGCAACCAATAACTGGAGTCGCAGTGTCGACAAGGCTGATGCCTATGTTTTTGTGACACCCGAATATAATTTCGGTGCGACGCCGGCGTTAATTAACGCCCTAAACTATGTTTATCAAGAATGGAATTACAAGCCTTGTGGCTTTGTTAGTTACGGGGGCATGTCTGGGGGCGTTCGGGGGGTACAAGTCGCTAAACAGCTGGTAACCACCTTAAAAATGATGCCAATGGTTGAAGGCGTAGCTATCCCAAATGTTGCCAATCAACTAGATGACGATCAAAAGTTTCTATCCAACGAGCTTATCGATGATTCGGCGCGCTCTTTGCTCGATGAGCTACATAAATGGGCGGTGGCGCTTAAGCCAATGCGCCAAGCGTAGGGTATTTAGATTCGTTTTTAACGGTTGTTTACTACCGCGCCGAGCGCCGTAACCGTTCGGCCGAGGCTTTATTTAGGCGGCGTGCTTCGCGCTCGGCATATTCGCGCTCGCCAGCTTCGTATTGGCCGTCGTACATACAGCTTTCAGGGTTTATGCGGCATTCGTTTGGTGGCTCATTCGAAATGCCGCTTAAATACATAAATTGCTGCACGCCGTGGTCAACCGTAGAGCAGGCCGATAAGAACAGCAGGGTGCTAAAACTTAGGCCGAAGAGAGTTCGCGTTTTCATAGAATTTATTTGGCTTCAATAATTAATTTTCTAAGGTTTACTTTAGCAGTTCATTAGCCTGTAAAGCAGCCGGTGCGGTAGGCGTTTAAATATTGCCCGCTTACACTGTTTTACGTATTTATCGGTGTAAGAACTTTTGCTATCTGTTTATCTCCTGTTACCCTAATAATGGGTATGTGTTTTGCATCGGTATCGATGCAGTGGTTTTACATCATTTAGAACATGTAGGCGCTTTAGTTGATAAAGCGCCTTTTTCGTTTTAGAACAGGAGAACAAAACGGTGTTGGGCGGCGGTGTTAGAAAAAGTGTTTCTGCGTTAGCTTTAGCAGGTTTATTAGCTGGGATGAGCCTATCGTCGGTAATGGCGGATACGGTTGTGCTCGCCAATGGCGATCGCTTAAGTGGCGAGGTTTTGCTAATGGACAGCGGCACGCTTGTCTTGAAAACCGACTATGCTGGCGAGATTCGAATTGCTTGGGATCAAGTTGAGCAAATTGAAACCGACGACCCTTTGCTGTTAAAGGCGGAGCAACTTCCGGACGGCTTTGAGGGGCGTTTAGTTAGTGCGCAGGGGGTAGGTAAGGTTGGCGTGGTTGCGCAAGATGGCCTTGAGCCCGCTTCTGATGTGCCCTTAGAAGATGTTCAGCGTATTGTGCGTCCGAATGCAGTGTTGCGCGAATGGAGCATTAAGGGTGGTGTCGACCTTGCTATGGATGCAACGCATTCATCGAATAAAAGTCAAAATTGGAATGCCGCGGCTAACGTTACCATGCGGCGCGATGCTTGGCGCCACGGGCTAAATGTTAATTTTGCGCGCAATAAACAAGATGGTGTGGTTGGTACGTATAACTACGATGCGGCCTATTCTTTAGACCGATTTGTAACCGACAAGCTTTTTGTGCGTGGGCGCTTGCGCTACGGGCGTGATCATGTCGATAACCCGGCACGCCAGGTAATTTTTGCGGCAGGCCCAGGTTATCAGTTTTGGGATAACGAGCTCGGAGCCTTATCGGTTTATGCTTTGCTAAGGCACACACGTTACAAATACCACGATAACGAACGCGATCGCTTTCAGTCGGCGGCTTTAGGGTGGAATTACACGCGCTATTTAGCCAGCAAACAGTGGCAGGTCTTTACCGGTGGTGAAGTATCGCGTTCTTTAAAGCGCTCGTCAGATTACAGCGTTGAAGCCGATGTCGGTTTGCGATACAACGTAAGCGATTTTATGTCGTTATATGCAAAAGCCGGTTACACACGCATCAGTATGACCGGGCAAGACACAACCAACGAGCGCCGTTATTCGGTGGGCTTGGGCGTTCATTGGTAAAACTATTTTGGGCCAACAAGGCCTAGCTTA
>DATGSD010000162.1:0-2944 GCA_035302965.1 Burkholderiaceae bacterium
CTAACCATAGAAACGGCGGCATTCCAATTACGTAGTAAGCCTAGGCCAATAAAACCGACTAAAGCCATTGCCACGGCGACCGGGATGCGCGCCAAAATTAGCAACAGCATAGCGATTAGCCCAATTAATGCTTCGGTCATAACATGGTCTTTTTTATAACGTTTTTATCGGGTGCCACAAATACAGCGCGGGCATGAAGCAAGGCATCTAGGGCAAGCAAGCCAACCATAGTAAATAAAAAGGGGGCTAGGGGGATGGACCACATAGGCGTTGTATCGCCATATTCGACAACCGAAACTGCTTTTTTCCAGGTGGCATAAGCCAGCAAGGCGCTAATAAGGGCGCTAACCAATTCGGCAATGCGCAGCTGTATTGCGGTTATTTTTGGAGGCAGGGTACCGTCGAGTAGGTCGACGTTGACGTGAGAACGCTGAAACGTCACCACGGGGATGCTAGCAAATATGACGAAAATCATGAGCAGCTCGATTAACTCGACCGTGCCGGCCACTGGGGCATTTAAGAAATAACGCCCGCTTGCATCGACAACGGTTAGTACGCTCATGCTGCACAGGCTGATGACAACAAGCGTTTGCAAAATACGAATCAGCCAACGGTGCACTTCAGTCATGGTTTGATTTACAAAATAGTAGGGCAGGGGCCCGGTACGTGCCGGCCCCTGCTGCAAAGCGCATCAGCCAACCTTAGCGTGCGCTTTGGCCTTATTGATTAGCTTTATCGATAGCGATAATTTCGTTTTGAAATTCTTCAAGTACGGCTGGCCCATCGAGGCCTTTTTCTTGCATGGCTTGTAGCCACTGATCACGAATAGGCTGGGTGCGCTCTTTGAGAACGTCGATAAAGGCCTCGTCGGCCACGACGGTTTCAACGTCGTCTTGTAGCATTTCTGTGGCTAAAGCATCGTACTTGTCCCAGGTTTTACCGGCCATGGCTGCCAGGTATTCGCCCGAGATCGATTCAATTGCTTTTTGGTCTTCTTCAGAAAGGCTGTTGAACGCGTCTTGGTTCATGATAATGGCAAAGCTATCTGAATAAAGCCCACCCGGAACCACTAAAGCGTGCTTAACCAGCGATTCGAGCTTAAAGCCAGGAACCGACTCTGGCGGGAAGAAAACCCCATCGACGACACCCGTGCTTAAGAGTTCGTAAGATTCGGGGGCGGGTTTAGCAACAATGCTGGCGCCGAGGGCTTTACCGACTTCGGCTGCCATGCCACCGCCTACGCGAACTTTTAAACCCTCGAGATCATCGGGGCTTTCGACTTTTTTCGAGGTGGTGTAAAGCGCACCCGGCCCGTGGGTGAAGATGCCTAATAATTTAACGCCACGGTGTTCGTCTTGATCGAGCAAGTGTTTTTCGTAGGTTTTCCAGGCAGCAATAGAGCGCGAAGTGGCGGTGTCACCGGAAAACGGAAACACAGCAAAATGAGTTAAACCAAAGCGCCCGGGGTAGTGGCTGTGCGAAATAAAGGTTAAATCGGTCAGCCCGTCGCGTACAGCATCGAAGTGGCCTTGTGGGTTGGTAACGGGCTTGGTTAATAAGCGAACCTTTACTCGACCGTCGGTTTTTTCTTCGATTTGCTCTGACCACGGTGCGATAAAGTCGGTAATAAGCGGGTGCGCAGCCGGAATCCAGTACGACAGTGTGAGTTCGGTGGGCTTGGCCTGTGCTGCCATTAGTGGCACGGTTAGCAAAAGGCTGCCAAGCAAACTGGCAAAGAAATTTCGACGTTTCATTGTGGTTACCTTTAGTTTTTATCGTAATAGTTGCACGAGCAATTTCTGTGTTTAGGCTATGCCTAATAGCATAGATTATTGTTGGGTAATTGCCTAAGCTTTAAAAGCGTTTAATAAAAATCAGCTTAGCGGCGGCTTAGTTCAAGGCTAGTGTCTAGCCAGCCTTGTGCGCCTTATAAACCAAGCGGGCTTAATTGGAGGGCGGTTTATTTGGCCAAGCTAAGCGGACAATTTCAGAGATATCGTGTTGGCCTAAACCAAGCTTGGCAGCTTGCGCATACAGCTGCTCTACGGCCTTTGTTAGATTTAATTGGATATTATTGCTTTCGGCAAACTCTAGTGTGTTTTTAACATCTTTGTGCATAATATCGGCGGCTCCCAGCTTTTCGCTATAGCTGTCGGCCATGCGCGGCACAAAGGTTTTTAATAAAACGGAATCGGCCCAGCCGCCTTCGAGGGCTTCGGTTAAGGCCTTAGCATTTAGCCCCGACTGCGCCGCCAGTGCTACCGCTTCTGAGATCGCACCAATGGTGCTGGCCACAATAATTTGGTTACACAGCTTGGCCACCTGCCCGCTACCTACGTCGCCCATATGGGTGATACGGGCCGAATAGGCCTTTAGATAGGGGCGGGTTTGCTCGAGCGCTTGTTGATCACCGCCAACCATAATGGCTAGTGTGCTGTTTTGCACACCCGTGACGCCACCCGAAACAGGTGCGTCAAGCCAATGGCGTTGCGTGTTGGCAAATAAGCGTTTAGCCATCGAGCGCGCTTCTTGGGGAGCAATACTAGAGTGATCGACTAAAACCCCACCTTGTTGCTTACTTGCGGCCAAGCCATTTTCTTGGAAAACGACTTGTTCTACGGCCTTTTGGTCGGTTAGGCAAGTAATAACGATGGTGCACTGGTCGGCTAATTCTTTAGGCGAGGCGGCTAATTGCGCCCCGCGTTGGCTTAGCGGCGTGATTTTTTCTGGGCTACGGTTCCAGACCATAATGGGGTGGCCGACATCGATTAAGCGATGTGCCATGGCCGCCCCCATAATGCCTAAACCGCAGACACCAATGGTATCTGTAGACATAGGTGTTTCTTTTAGCGCTTAGGTTTATTGGCAGCGACAAACTCGGTTTCGGGTGTTTCGGGCGTTTCGTAGGGCCAGTCGACCTTACCCGCATGCGTAACAGCACCTA
>DATGSD010000163.1:0-14262 GCA_035302965.1 Burkholderiaceae bacterium
GGAGCCGCTGCGCGGTAAACCGTTGATATACGTATGCTCGGCGGAGCAATACCTTTCATGACAAACAACAACAAACCAAACGGCGGCGTTAAAAAGCTCATCTCCATAGTGATGAGATAAATAACTCCCAGCCATAAGGGATCGATGCCAACCGCTTTCGCAATTGGAATAAAGATAGGAACTGTAATCATCACCATGCTGGCCTGGTCGACAAAACTACCAAGTACCAACAAAACAAGCCCCATCATCACGAGTATCCATAAGGGCTCGGCACCGACAGCAGACACCACGCTAACAATGCCATTGGTTGCACCAGAAAAGGACAATATCTGGCTGAACGTGGTGGACGCCATAATGATGAATAAAATCATCGTGCTGGTTTTAGACGTTTCTGCCAGCGTCTTTTTGAGAACCTCCCAGTTAAGGCAACGATAGCAAATGGTAGCGATAAACGACGCGATAACGCCTAAGCCAGCAGATTCGGTTGGAGTTGCCCAACCTAAAACCAACGAGCCCACAACAACAAATAAAATGCCAGAAAGCGGCAGCACGTAGATAACGAAGGGCATCCAACGTTCTTTGAGGCTGCGTTGAATATGCTCATCGGGAGGGGCATCTTGAGGGCGGCGCTTAGCTCGGATGACAATATAAGCCACAAAAAACGCCGACATAATGAGAGCGGGCGTAATACCAGCTAATAACAGGCGAGAAATTGACATGCCCGCCAAGCTACCAACCAAAACCGCCAAGGCCGATGGCGGAATAAGCATGGCAATTGCCCCAGCCGCCATAATGGGGCCCATCGACAACGTTGGATGATAGCCGCGATCGAGCATCATCGGCATTAAGGAGCGCCCAAGCATGGCGGTATTTGCAATACTTGAACCAGAAAGCGCCGAGAAAACCGTACCCGCAGTTACCGAAACCACGGCCATTCGGCCGGGTACCCGAGAAATAAGGCGATCGATTGCATCGATGGCTTTTATAGCCACACCCGAATGCAATAAAATTTCGCCCATCAGAATAAATAAGGGAATCGGTGCCAAATTGTAATTAGTAATGGCCGTAACAACGTTACGAGTCATTTGGTTGAGGCCGATTTCACCATGCATAAAAACGATGGCCCCTAAAATATTGACACCAAAGAACGTGAGGGCTACAGGGAGGCCCAACGCTAACAAAACAACTAAAGAGCCGGTTAGCAAAAGAAGTGCAGTCGTCCAATCCATGACTTGATACCGTTACCGAGCGGACAAAGTGGCTGGATGAACTAACCAGACCTTAGCCAATAATAAAAATTCGATGCCGACCAGCAACATCCCTAGAGGAACAAAGCCATTAACCCACCATTCTGGGATGGTGAAGGTTTTGTAAATTTGGTTGCCGCGAACATAGGCCGTCCAGGTAGACAGCAAGCTGTAATAAAAAATAGTAAAGCAGATGGCACTGCCAAGAAGATTGGTAAAAACGGCCACCCACCGCCGAGTATTCGGCGGCAAGTTAGCCGTTACCACGTCGACACTAACGTGGGCTCCTTCGCGTAGCACCCAGGGTGCGGCGAAGATAGTAGCCACATACATGGCGTATTCGGTAAGTTCGATTACCCAGGCCAAACCCGACCCGGTAAGGTTGCGCATTAAAACATCGGCCCCTATAAAAAAGGCCATCAATCCGAAGATCGCTCCGCCTATAACCGCCAACCAAATAATTAAGCCGTTATAAAGCTTGGCTACTACACGAAAAAACGCCATGAGTATCGTCCGACAAAGAAAGCATTAATCGCGAGTCATGAGTTCGCGCAAGCGCGGGCCATGCTCGGGTGAGGTTTTTATTACCTGAGCCCAGCCGGCTTCTTTGGCGTTTTCTAGCCATTTTTCGCGTTCTTCGCCTTCAAGGGTATAAACCTCCATGCCTGCGTCGGCTTGGCGCTTGGCTTCTTCTTCGTTAATGCGCGCGTTTTCGGCGTTGGTCGATTCTACCCAAACGGCCATTTTTGTAAGAAAGTCGCGCTGCTCATCGGACAAAGAATTCCACTTATCGAGGTTCATTAAAATAGCGACATCACTGGTATAGAAACCAGGGTCGACACGGGCTTTGGTTACTTCGTGCCAGCCAAGGTCAAAAATACCCTGGATTGGCCAGCCATAGCCATCAACAACACCGCGCTCGAGCGAGGTATACACTTCGGACGGCGGCGTTTGAACACTATTTGCGCCAAGCGCTTCGAAAAACGAACGGTAAATAGGCGTTACCCGCAAAGTAAAGCCCTTAAGATCGGCTTTTTCGACGGGCTTGTTGGTATAGAGATGAAACGGCGTGCCATCACCTGTGCGTGCAAGGTACCAGACATTCATTTTGTCGTTGTGCAGCTTGTTGATGTAATCCCAGCCACCATTTTCGCGGAGTTCTTGAATGGTGAGCTCGGATAGCTTCATGGCGTCGCCTTCGGGCAACATACCAGTGTAAAACGCCGATGTGGCAAAACCAAGGTCAATAACGCCGGTAGAAACCGCATTACCAACCTCGAACGGAGGGATAGCGTCGGGGCCACCAATAACATTAATTTGAACCAGGCCTTTGCCCTCTTCGTTAACCTTTTCAACGAAATTTGAAAATGGTGCTTCGATAAAAGTGCCCGGCTGAAAGGCCGTGACGGCATTAAGTACCACTTCGTCTGCTTTTACCGGCGCAGCAAGAACAACCGCAGTGGTTGCCATGGCACCTAGCAGTTTATTTAGCAATTTCATGAGATGTCTCCGTAGACCATTTATTAACATTTCGTGAGCCATAAGGCCCGCAGTTAGGCTGATTTATACCATAGGGGGCTTGGTTTCCACCATGAAACTCAAAGGTGGTATTACTCCCTTTTTTCAGGGATTGCCCTCGGTAAACACTGTAGAAACCCCCTGCAGGCCCTTGTTATTTTTACATACAATAGGCTAGCAGTACCAGATTATCAAAACTAAAGTTATTGCTAATTGGCTTAGTAGCTACGCTGAGCCTCACTTATTCCCACTCGATGGTTGCAGGCGGCTTGCCAGAAATATCGTAGGTTACGCGGCTAACGGCTTCAATTTCGTGGATAATGCGCTCGGCAACGCGCTCTAGAAGATCAAACGGCAACGGCGCGGCTTTAGCATTCATAAAATCGCTTGTTTGAACTGCCCGTAAGGCAATTACATAACCATAACGGCGCTGGTCGTTAACCGTGCCTACCGACTTTATCGGTAAAAATACCGCAAAGGCTTGCGAGGTGGCATCGTACCAAGTTTTATCTTTATCAAACGCTTCAGCCTTCTTTAACTCGTCAATAAAAATAGCATCGGCTTGGCGCAAAATATCGGCGTACTCGGGTTTGATTTCGCCTAAAATTCGCACCCCCAGGCCAGGGCCAGGAAATGGATGGCGAAACACCATTTCGGGGGGCAGGCCTAAGGCCAACCCTAGCTCTCGCACCTCGTGTTTAAAAAGATTGCGTAAAGGTTCTAACAATTTAAGTTTAAGGGTGTCGGGCAAGCCGCCAACGTTGTGGTGCGACTTGACCGCCACTTGCCCATCGCGCGAAGCCACCGATTCGATCACGTCGGGGTAAATTGTGCCTTGAGCCAACCATTGCACATCGCTTAAGCGCTTGGCTTCGGTTTCAAAAACCTCGATAAATTCGCCACCAATAATTTTTCGTTTGGCTTCAGGGTCGGCGACGCCTGACAGCTTTTCGAGAAAGCGATTAGCAGCATCGACATGGATAATATTCATGCCAAAATGCCCGCCTAAAGTAGACAGAACTTGCTCGGCCTCGTTTAGACGCAGCAAACCATGATCGACAAATACGCAACTTAGTTGCTTGCCGATCGCCTTATGGATAAGGGCAGCGGCAACGGACGAATCAACCCCTCCTGATAGCCCTAGTAACACCTGATCGGTGCCAACTTGTTGACGAATAGCAGCAACCGCTTCGTCGACATAAGCCGCCATCGACCACGAGCGATCGGCTTGGCAAATTGTGCTTACAAAGCGCGTAATAATGGCTTTACCTTGCGGTGTTTGTGCTAACTCGGGTAAAAATTGCAGGCCATAAAACTGGCGTGATTCGTCGGCCATACCCACAACTTGCTCGCTGGCAGTTGTTGCCATAGCGATAAAGCCTTCTGGCAAGTTAATTAAGGTATCGCCTTGTTTTAGCGCTACATTTAATAAGCCATGGCCTTGCTCGTTACGAAAATCGTCGATGCCGTCAAGCAATTGGGTATGCCCACGGGCTCGCACTTGTGCTTTTTGATAGTGGTTTTGTTCAGCCCACTGCACTTGCCCACCCAAGGCTTGCGCCATTGCATGCATGCCGTAACCGACACCCAAAACCGGCACGCCAGCCTCGAAAATAAAGGCTGGCGGGCTAATGGCGCTTGCACCGGAACTGCTTGGGTAGTTATCGGAGAGCACAATACCTTTTACCCCAGGCCGTGCTTGTAAAACATCGATGCCTATATCACCAGGAACAATCTCACAAAAAACACCGGCTTCGCGAATATAACGAGCAATTAATTGAGTATAAGGTGAGCCATAATCGAGAACGAGTAGGCTTTGG
This sequence comes from Burkholderiaceae bacterium, assembly GCA_035302965.1. GTDB lineage: Bacteria > Pseudomonadota > Gammaproteobacteria > Burkholderiales > Burkholderiaceae_B > DATGSD01. The sequence goes on from DATGSD010000163.1 coordinate 4,586, forward strand.
CGAGCTTGAGACATAAGCAAACGGATTCTGTTTATTCGACGCTGTAGTTAGGCGCTTCTTTGGTTATTTGAACATCGTGTACGTGTGATTCGCGCATGCCTGCGGCCGTAATTTCGACAAACTCGGCTTTACTGCGCATCTCTTCGATTGAGCGACAACCACAATAGCCCATAGCTGCCTGAATGCCACCCACTACCTGGTGAATAATGGCAATAACCGAGCCTTTATAAGGAACACGGCCCTCGATGCCTTCGGGCACTAGCTTGTCGGCGTTATTTGAGGGGTCTTGGAAATAGCGATCGGCTGAGCCATCGGCCATAGCGCCTATGCTACCCATGCCACGATACGCCTTATAAGAGCGGCCTTGATAGAGCACGACCTCGCCCGGAGATTCTTCGGTACCCGCAAACATGCCACCCATCATGCATGTATTTGCACCCGCTGCAATTGCTTTGGCCGCATCGCCAGAAAAGCGTATACCCCCGTCGGCGATCAGGGGCACGCCAGTACCCTTTAAGACTTTGGCAATATCGGCGATAGCGCTAATTTGCGGGACACCAACACCAGCAATAACGCGTGTGGTGCAAATAGAACCGGGCCCTATGCCGACTTTAACGGCATCAGCACCGGCATCTAACAGGGCTTTTGCGGCTTGCGCGGTGGCGATATTGCCGCCTACCACCTGAATTGATGGATAGGTTTTTTTGACCCAACGGACACGGTTAATGACACCTGCGCTATGGCCATGCGCCGTATCGACAACAATGACATCAGCTCCCGCAGCGACTAAGGCCTCGATGCGCTCATCGGCATCGTTTCCTACCCCAACCGCTGCGCCAACACGTAATTGACCATGTGCGTCTTTCGAGGCCATGGGGTGGGCCGTATTTTTAACAATATCTTTTACCGTTGCCAAACCCCGCAGCTCGAAATTGTCGTTAACAATTAAAACCCGTTCGAGACGGTGCTTGTGCATAAGGGCTTGCGCTTCTTCGAGCGTGGCTCCCTCTTTCATGGTGACTAAACGCTCTTGGGGTGTCATAACCTCGCGCAGGCTGATATCGAGGCGGTCTTCGAAGCGCAAATCGCGGTTGGTAACAATTCCCACCAATTTGCCCCCTTCGATAACGGGCAAACCCGAAAAACCATGCTGATGCTGTAAAGCAATGGCATCGCGAACGGTAAGATTAGGCGTTACTGTTACCGGGTCGGTAACAATGCCAAATTCGTGGCGCTTAACGCGCGCCACCTCGGCCGCTTGCCGCTGAACACTAAGGTTTTTATGAACAATACCAATGCCACCTTCTTGCGCCATGGCAATCGCCATACGCGACTCGGTAACGGTATCCATGGCGGCCGATACGAGTGGGATGTTTAAGGTGATGTCGCGCGTGAAATGAGTAAGCAAAGAAGTGTCGCGCGGAACCACTTCAGAATAAGCTGGGACCAACAAAACATCGTCGAAGGTCAGTGCTTTTTTAATAAGACGCATTGAATAGCTCCGGACAAAGCAAAATTATACGCTCAACTTAATCGACCCAGGCGCGAGCATTCCAAAACAGACGCATCCACGGGCTGATATCACCGTCGGTATCGCTGTCAGATTCTGTCCAGCGCACAGGCGCCCACGACATAGCGGCGTTACGAATACTACGCTCAGGGTGCGGCATGAGAATGGTGAAACGCCCGTCGGCTGTAGTGGCACCCGCCAAGCTTTGTTGGCTTCCATCGGGGTTAAATGGATAACTAAGGGCCGCCTTGCCATGGTTGTTTACATAGCGAAGCGTTGTGTGTACTGCTGTCGAATCGCCCTGAGTCGAAAAATTGGCACAACCCTCTGAATGTGAAACAACAATTGGTAATTGACTGCCCGCCATACCCTGAAAGAACAAGGAAGGCGATTTGGCAACCTCAACCATTAACAAACGGGCCTCATGCCTTTCAGAGCGGTTTGCTACAAATTCGGGCCAAGCTTCAGCACCCGGTATTACCGACCGCAACGCTGAGAACAACTGGCAGCCATTATTCACCCCTAAAGCAAAGCTATCGGAACGGTTAAAGAACGCCGAGAACTCGTCGAATAAATGTGGCGTTGAACGAATAAGGTGCGCCCAGGCTTTGCCCGCTCCAAAAATATTGCCGTAGCTGCCCGCGCCCCCTACTACTAAACCCTGAACATTCTGTAAGCTGAAACGCTGAGCAAGCAAATCGTTGTGGTGAACATCGATCACCTCGAAACCTGCCTGATGAAAGGCCCAGGCCATTTCATCAACCCCATGACTTCCTTGAGCGCGTAATAGAGCAAGCGCAGGTCGCTTGCCCGAGTGAATGTATGGCGCTGCGATTGCATCGCTAGGGCTGAAACTCAACTTGGCCTGTAAACCCGGGTTACTTGTGTCTAGCCACAAATCGAACTCGGCTTGGGCGCACTCGGGGTTGTCACGTAAGCTTGTAAGGCGGCGCCCGACTTCGGCCCATTCTTGTGCTAAATCGGGCCAAGCTTGTCGATAAACGTAACCACCATCGCGAAACACTTGGATTTCGTGGCTATCGTTAGGTGCTCCAATAACATGGGTATGAAGCGACAAACCCGCCTCTCGGAATGCTTGTAAAACTCGGTCGCGATCGTCACGCCTCACCTGAATAACCGCCCCTAACTCTTCATTAAACAACGCTTCAAGCGTGGCTTCATCACGCTGCACCGCAACCTGATCAGCGCGGATTTTATAATCGGTCCAGTCGGCGGCATCGGGGTCGAACGTTAATAAATCGATATTAATTGACACACCAACATGACCTGCAAACGCCATCTCGCAAACCGTAGCAAGCAACCCGCCATCAGAGCGGTCGTGATAGGCCAAAAGCAAATCACGTTCGCGCAGTTGCTGCAGCGTATCAAAAAACGCTCGTAACATTGGGGCATCTTGAATGTCTGGGGCAACACCACCAAACTGCTCGTAGACCTGGGCCAAAATTGATGCGCCCATACGTCGCTGCCCCTTGCCTAGGTCGATTAGTATCAAGACAGTCTGGCCACAGTCGGTACGTAATTGCGGCGTTAATGTGTTTCTTACGTCGTGTACAGGCGCAAATGCGGTGACGACAAGCGAAACCGGTGACACCACGCGGGTTTGTGAGCTGCCATCTTCCCAACGTGTTTGCATCGACAACGAATCTTTACCAACCGGGATGGATAAGTCGAGCGCCTGACACCACTTACTGACCGCTTCCACCGTGTCATAAAGTGCCGCATCTTGGCCCTCTACCCCACACGCCGCCATCCAATTTGCTGATAATTTAATGTCTTTTAACGATTTAACATCGGCGGCAAATAAGTTGGTAAGCGCTTCCGCGACAGCCATTCGGCCCGAAGCAGGCGCATCTAATACCGCAATCGGTGAACGCTCGCCCATGGCCATGGCCTGACCCGCAAAACCTTGATAATCGCTTAAGGTAACGGCGCAATCGGCCACCGGCACTTGCCAGGGGCCAACCATTTGATCGCGACTACTTAAGCCCCCCGCCGTGCGATCAGTTGTTGTAATTAAAAACGCTTTGCTGGCAACAGTAGGATGACGTAAGACACGCTTTATGGCTTCTGGTAAATCGATATCAAGTAAATCGAGCGCAGTTTGTGCCGTCGAAACTCGTTCAACATCACGAACCATTTGCGGCGGCTTATCAAGCATTAAGGCAAGCGGTACATCAACCGGCTGCGCTTGTTCGGCTAAATTAGCCGGCACGGTACTGTTTTGCTGCGCATAAGCAGGAAGTTGTTTCAGCGATTCGCCCCACGTTACCCGCAAACGACCATCATCAGTCGCAACTCCGACCACACGGTAAGGACAATGCTCGCGCTGCGCCATAGCCTCAAAACGCGCTAATTGGTCGGGCAAAATCGCTAGCACATAGCGCTCTTGCGCCTCATTCGACCAAATTTCTGCGGCCGATAAACCCGCCTGCCCCAAGGCCACCTGGCTTAATTCAAAATGAGCACCCCGCCCCGCATCGTGCACAAGCTCAGGAAAAGCGTTAGACAAGCCGCCGGCCCCGACATCGTGAATCGCCAAAATGGGGTTGTGCTCGCCCATTAACCAACACGCGTCGATTAAGGCTTGCACTCGACGCTGCAGCTCGGGGTGGCTGCGCTGTACAGAGTCGTAATCGCGAGCATCGATTTCGGCATCGGCCGAAACACTAGAAGCCGCCCCCCCACCCATGCCGATGCGTAATGCCGGCCCCCCTAATTGAAGCAAAAATGCTCCTTCGGGTATGGCCTGTTTATGGGTTTGCTGATCGGCTATAAGCCCAAGGCCGCCGGCAATCATAATTGGCTTGTGATAGCCCCAAACAAATGTCGAGCTTTGTTGTTCGAAACTACGTAAGTACCCCAACAAGTTTGGGCGACCAAACTCGTTGTTATACGCGGCACCTCCAGAAGAACCTTGCAAAATAATTTGTAAGGCACTGGCCATATTATTTGGGGTGCTAAGCGCTGCCTGTTCCCACGGCTCGATGTAGTCGTCTACTTGTAAACTAGAAACGGTAAAACCGATTAAGCCTGCTTTAGGTCGCGCGCCCCGACCAGTTGCACCTTCATCACGAATTTCACCCCCAGCCCCGGTTGCCGCCCCCGCAAACGGTGCAATTGCTGTTGGATGATTATGCGTTTCAACCTTCATCAGGGTATGCAACGTTGTCTCGGCCACCTGATAAGCGCGTGGGCCAACCTCTCCCTCGGCAGATTGCAAAGGGGCAAATAATTGCGCCACACCCCCTTGCATAACCGCTGCATTATCGGCATAAGCCACTATTGTGCCTTCGGGCTGCGCGGCATGAGTTTGGCGAATAAGGTCAAATAAGGTATTGGGCTGCTTGCTATTGTTAATGACCCATTGCGCATTAAAAATTTTGTGTCGGCAGTGCTCACTATTGGCCTGCGCGAACATAATTAATTCGACATCGGTGGGGTTACGATTTAAATCGGTAAACGCATTAAGGAGATAATCGATTTCGTCATCAGAAAGCGCCAAGCCCTTAGTTTGGTTAATTTCATGTAAAGCCTTAGCGCCTTTACCAAGCACATCAATAACTTGCACCGGTTTCGCGTCTAGCGGCTTAAATAGGTTGGCCGCGTCAAAATTACTATCGGCAACCCCTTGTGTCATCGGGTCGTGCAAAAACGAACTAATGGCGTTTAATTGCTCTGACGAAAGCTTTTTACGCCCCAATAATTGGCGCGACGGCAACACACGGTAAATAATCGCTTGTTCTAGACGCTTAACCGATAAAAACCCACATTGATGCGCGAAGTCGGTAGCTAGGCTCGACCACGGTGAAACTGTTGTTAAGCGTGGATAAACCAGCAAAACCAATGCGTCATCGCCAAGAGTCGATGACGCTGACGCACCGTTACTTAAGAGAGCCGCAAGCTGCTTGTGCTGTTCTGGTGACAAGCTGTGCTGAAGATTCGAGCCTTGCTCTTGTTCTTTCTGGCTAAGCGTCGCAGACTGCGTTTCCGGCTTTGAGCCCGACGCGTGTTGTTGCTGGCTGGACGGTGCTGTTTGTTCTTGCTGATCCGGCTGAGCAGCCTCTTGAAGTTGCACATAATAAACGTAATGCGCATCGATATCGGCAACAGGCAGTTTGTTTTTTTCGAAATTTGCCAGTAAACGGCTACGTTGACTAGTTGATAAAGCTGAAGAACCGGAGAACTGAAGAATTGAAGTCACAATGTTAACGCCACGATTAAGAGGAATCCCTTAATAATAACTCGGGTTAACCATTAGAATCTATGAGGGCATTTAAAGCGAGGCGCTAAAAATTAATGTGTGCTCGCTTCAGGGTAACTCACTTCAAGGATTTCTAGTTCGTCGACGCCCGCCGGAGTACGCAAAGTAACCACATCGCCCTCGGCTGCTTTCAAGAGAGCTCTGGCCACTGGCGAGATCCAGCTGATTTTTCCTTCGAGAGGTTGGGCTTCATCGACACCAACAATTGTTACGCGATATTCATCGCCATCTTGATCGATGTACAAAACTGTAGCCCCAAAAAAAACACGGTCGCGATTAGGTTGCGCTGAAGGATCGACAACCTCGGCGGCCTCGAGCCGCTTAGTTAGAAAACGCATGCGACGGTCGATTTCGCGCAAACGTTTTTTACCGTAAATATAATCGCCGTTCTCGGAGCGGTCGCCATTAGAGGCCGCCCACGAAACCGTTTGCACAACATCAGGGCGTTCGATATTACGCAAATGATGAAGCTCTGCTTTTAGCTGCTGATAACCCTGCGTTGTAATATAGTTTTTTGTACCAGCCGGCAACGAGACGGGCTCGACATGGAGATCGTCATCGTAGTCTTGCTTATCTTCATTAACAAAAGCCTTACTCATATAAGCAGTATACCCCTTCCCGAAAAACACGCGAAGCTGGGCACCGTGTTTGTTATACCAAGGCAAAAAACCCAACGGCCTGGCGAATAGCCTGCTTGTAATTGGGGTTGCGCTGCAAATAACCCGCCGGCAATTCTATTACCGAGTAAGCACGCCAGCATAAAGCCAAGCGCCATGGCAGCACACTATGTTGCACTTTTACAATCGCCAGCTTGCGGTCTAAAAACACCAAATCAATTGGCCGACGCAAACCAAAGGTATGCACCGACCAACAAGGTACTAACCACAAACCTTCAAATGGCCAATTGTCGTCATACGGCAGCAAGCCCACTAATCGCTGCCAAAACCTACTGGCCAGTTTTAACCGCAGCATACCGTCGCTGCCAGTCATAAAGCCGCCTCAAATAATTTAACGGCAATCGGAAAGCCGATGATTAAAAAAGTGCACGGAAAAAAACAAAACACTAACGGAAATAGCATTTTTACTGGTGCTTCCAAGGCAAGCTTTTCAGCCCTTAAAAACCGCTCATTGCGACGCTGCATCGACTGCGCTCGCATTAAGGGGCCTAAATTCATGCCCAGTTGTTCGGCATGGCCTAAAGCGAGTACAAGCTGCTCTACAGCAGGCAAAGCTGTGCGCTTGGCCATGGCCTCAAGCGCCATTTGCCTAGCCATCCCCGCACGCATATCTGACAAAGCATGGCGCAATTCTTGACGCAACGGACCGTCAGGGCCATGACGCGCCGCCTGTAATAATGCCCCTTGTAGATTTAAACCGGCTTCAATGCAAAGCGTTGTCATATCAAGCATGAAAGGAAACTCCTTCAACATTTTTTGTTGTCGTTGCCGACAACAACTTGCCAACCAAACGCGCGGCCACCAAAAGGCCAAGCCAGCAGGAAACAGCAAAATTAACCACGGCAAATTAAGAGCAAGCAACTGCCAAAGTAAAGCACCCACAATTAAGACAGCACTTAACAAAAAAAGCTGTAAACCGGCAATATGTTCTGCTTGAAAATGGTCTTGCAAGCCCGCTGTTTGTAGCCGACGCCGCAAAAGCAAACGCTGATGCCACGACAGAAACGGTTTGGAAACTACGGCACAGGCAAGCACCCAGGGCCAAAATAAACGACTTAAGCAAGATTTAGTGGCGGTTAGCTCGTCGGCGGGGCTTTGTCTTAAAGGCGACATCAAGACATAAGCCACACAATAAAAACTGAGGCCAGCCATCGTACAACTTAGCCAAAACAGCATAAGAAGCCCTTTTTTAACTACACGTCGATAAGAACAATTCGTCGGATAAGCAACAAGCCCACGACCTCGAGAACACAAACCAACGCTAATACCGCGCGTCCGGGCCAGCTTTGCCATAACAAAGCCATTGCTTCTGGCTCGAGCCAGTTCAGAACAAACAGCAATAACAACGGCAAAGCAGCCATTACCCAAGCTTGCATCCGCCCTTGCGAAGTTAAGGCTTTAACGCGGGCGATTAAATGCAAACGCTCGCGTAACGTGTTCGCGATACCTTCTAGTGTTTCGGCCAAATTGCCACCACTTTGTAAGGCAATATTAAGAGCGGCCATCAACAAACCCATGCCCTCAGTCGGCATGCGTTGATAAAGCTGCGCTAAGGCCTGATCGAAGGACACGCCCATGCGCTGTTCGCGCAAAAGCAAATTAAATTCTTGCCCCAAAGGGGACGGGAAATTTTTTACCAAATGGCGTAACGCCGGCTGAATGGCCGAGCCGGCCCGTAAAGCACTAGCCAGTGCTAAAAGAAAGTCGGGCAATTGTTGCTCAAAGCGTGTAAAACGCCGACGTTTAATACGCCTTAACAGCACTCGAGGCGCGAACATACCTACCAGCGCCGCAACTCCACCAAGCCACAACGACCGGCTAAACGCGTACACCAAGGCAAACAAACAAACGCAACTAAGGATATTTAACGCCCACAACGTCCTTGGATTAAGAAATAGAAAAAATTCTTCGAGTCGTAAGCGCGTTTCGTGCTGAAACACCTCGCGGTAGCGAACCCAGCCGCGCGAAAACCCCAGCAGTGCAAACCAGGTAGCAATGGCCACCGCACAACCCGCAAAGACAAGCGCCACGAAAGCCATAATTACCCTTGTAAAACCCTTTACAACGAAAACGGTCGCTTTAAAACGTAATAGTATTTTCGGATGGCGAACGTTGTAATTGGGCACTAGGCTGAGCGCTTTGCTCAGAAAACAAAGAATGGCTTAAGCGACTTAAAGCCGTGTTACTGCCTTTGTTTATAAATTCAGGCATCAATCCGCTAGACGTAAAAACTGGTGGTGGCCCTTCTTGGTAAAGAAAAAGATCTTGCGTTTGGATGCGACCGCTTTCCATACCGGTTACCTCAACAAGCGATTTAATCAATCGCTGGCCTGTGCGCGTGCGGACTTGTTGAATAATTAAATTAATACTTGATGCGATATGTTCGCGAATAGCGGCTAGCGGCAAATCCATCCCGGCCATTAAGATCATAGTTTCTAGCCTGGCTAAAGCATCGCGTGGGCTGTTGGCGTGCAAAGTGGTTAACGAGCCCTCATGCCCCGTGTTCATTGCTGCAAGCATGTCGAAAGCTTCGCTACCACGACATTCGCCAATCACGATACGATCGGGGCGCATACGCAAGGCATTACGCACTAAGTCACGAATGGCAATCTGCCCTCGCCCCTCAAGGTTTGCTGGGCGAGCCTCTAACGTTACTAAATGCTCATGGTGTAACTTAAGTTCGGCCGCATCTTCAATGGTGACAACGCGTTCTCCATTAGGAATAAAATTCGACAAAATATTTAATAGCGTTGTTTTTCCAGAACCAGTTCCGCCTGAAATAACAATATTTTTGCGATCAATAACACAGGCTTTTAAAAATTGCGCCATAGCCTCGTTTAATGCACCGCCTCGCAACAAATCGGCCATGCTTGGACGCTTATCGGGGAATTTACGAATCGTGACACTTGCACCGCGCAACGCTATAGGTGGTATGACAGCATTCACACGCGAGCCATCAGGAAGACGGGCGTCAACCATTGGGCTGCTTTCATCGATGCGTCGCCCTAAAGGTGACACGATGCGTTCGATAACCGATAACACCGCTTGCTCGCTGCTAAATACAGACGGATGACGCTTTAACTGCCCTTCTTGCTCGACAAATATCTCATCATGACGGTTGACCATGATTTCATTGATATGTGGATCGGCCAACAAAGGCTCTAAGGGACCTAAACCAACTGCTTCGTTAAGCACTTCTTCGCAAAGG
>DATGSD010000164.1:0-6413 GCA_035302965.1 Burkholderiaceae bacterium
TAATGTTTTTGCGAAGCTAAGCACAAAACAAGAGGCCTGCGTAAAATATAGGCTGCATTGTATTTCAAGAGGCTATTTTAAGCCTGTTAATTTCGCACCAGCCCGTGAACAAATTAAACCATTTATCTAGCTTCGATTACACCTTACCCCCCGAGCTAATCGCCCAAACACCGGCCGAGCAACGGCGCGACAGCCGCTTACTGCATCTCGATGCGCAGTCTACGTTACACGACTATCGCTTCAATCAGCTACCTAAATTACTACACCCAGGCGACTTACTCGTGTTTAACGACACCCAAGTTATTAAAGCGCGCTTGCATGGCCACAAAACAACGGGTGGCAAGGTCGAATTGCTAATCGACCAACTCATCGACGACCGTCACGCATGGGCACATATCAAAGCTAGCAAGACTCCAAAAGCAAACAGCACCATTATTATTAACGACCAACACGAAATTACTATTCTTGGTCGTGAACAGGCTTTATTTAAGCTTCAATTTCCGCAGCCCGTTCTGTCATTTTTACAAAACCACGGCGAGACACCCTTACCCCCGTACATCACGCACAGTCCAAGTGCCGCTGACGAAAAACGGTATCAAACGGTTTATGCACGCCACCCTGGGGCAGTTGCCGCACCAACAGCAGGTTTACATTTTGACCGAGCTATGCTCGACCTTTTACAAGCAAGCGGGGTGCAGCTAGCCTACCTAACACTGCATGTCGGAGCCGGTACCTTTCAACCTGTTCGTAGCGAAAACCTCGATGAGCACATCATGCACTCAGAACATTTTATTGTTCCTGAAAGTGTCATGACACAAGTCGAACAAACCAAACGGCGCCACGGACGCATTATCGCTGTAGGAACGACTAGCGCGCGCGCCCTAGAAGCCGCTACGGCTAACCAAACCAACAGCCCTTCGAGCACACCCACTGTTGAAGGCAACACCCAATTATTTATTAAGCCTGGCTATCAATTTTCGTGCATCGACGGACTGATCACGAACTTCCACCTCCCGCGTTCAACGCTCTTAATGTTGGTAGCCGCCCTCGCTGGCTTAGCACCCATTCAAAATGCGTATACGCATGCCATCGAAAAGCGCTACCGCTTTTTTAGCTATGGCGACGCAATGTTTATCGAGAAACCGAATTCATGATTGGATTGCAATACACTTTGCTTAAAACCGACGGCGAAGCACGCCGCGGCCGCCTAACCCTCAACCATGGTGTCGTAGAAACCCCTATTTTTATGCCTGTCGGCACCTACGGCGCTGTAAAAGCAATGCTGCCCCACGAACTCCACGAGCTCGGAGCACAAATCGTGCTTGGCAACACCTTTCATCTATGGTTGCGCCCTGGCACCGAAATCATCGAAAAACACCAAGGCCTACACCAATTTATGCAGTGGGATAAGCCGATTCTTACCGACTCTGGGGGGTTCCAGGTTTTCAGCCTAGACAAACTGCGCAAAATCTCCGAAGAAGGGGTGCGCTTTGCCTCGCCAATCGACGGCCAACGTCTATTTCTTACCCCCGAAGAATCCATGCGTATTCAGCAATCGCTTAATTCTGATATTGTCATGGTTCTCGACGAATGCACGCCCTATCTCATCGACGACAGGCCAGCCACAGCCGACGAAGCAGCACGCTCGATGCGCATGTCTTTACGTTGGGCGCAGCGCTCTAAAGATACTTTCGAGGCCGGCCAAAACCCCAATGCTTTATTTGGGATTGTGCAAGGTGGCATGTACGAATCGCTACGCGACGAATCGCTAGCCGGTTTAGTCGATATCGGCTTTCATGGCTATGCAATTGGTGGCCTTTCGGTTGGCGAACCCAAAGCCGAAATGCTGCGCGTACTTACCCATACCGCGCCACAAATGCCAAAAGATGCGCCGCGTTATCTAATGGGCGTCGGCACCCCTGAAGATTTGGTTGAGGGCGTGCGCCACGGCATCGATATGTTCGACTGCGTTATGCCTACTCGCAACGCTCGCAACGGCTGGCTGTTTACGCGTTATGGCGATATAAAAATACGTAATGCCCGCTACCGCGACGACACCCGCCCACTCGACCCCGACTGCCAATGCCACACCTGCCAACACTTTTCACGCGCTTATCTACACCATTTACTGCGGGCGCGCGAAATTACCGGCTCACGCCTAAACACCCTGCACAATCTGCATTTTTATCTTGAAATTATGCAAGCTATGCGCCAAGCCATCGAGCAAGGCGAATTCGAACAATGGCGTGCAAAATTCTTAGCGGATCGAGAACGTGGCATCGAGTAAATACGCACTTAAGCTGACGCGTTTGCCAGACTGCCGTATGATGTCGGGTTTTGTCGCTTGCTTTTTCGCTTGTTTATTGCTGGCGCAAGAAGAAGTTATCGCTACAATACAAAATTATCTGTTTGATCCAGGAGTTATCTAATGTCCGTAGTTGACACCTTGGGGCTGATCCCGGCCCAAGCTGCCGAGGGCGGCGCCTCGCTTACCGGCATGCTGCCCATCATCCTGATGTTTGTGGTCTTGTATTTTTTAATGATACGCCCACAAATGAAACGCCAAAAAGAACACCGTGCTTTGGTAGCGGCATTAGCCAAAGGCGACGAAGTCATCACCAGTGGTGGCATCTTAGGCAAAGTAACCAAAGTTGACGACAATTACATTACGCTTGAAATTGCATCCTCGGGCGACAAACCCATCGAAACGCTTTTGCAACGCAACTCGGTAACCTCGGTTCTGCCCAAAGGGACAATCAAATCGTTATAAGCTAACAGCCCAGCCTTTCGGCCCCTTAAACCTAAACGCAATTTAGGGGGCTAGTACTTCTTACCGTTGTTAACCCACCATGAACCGCTACCCACTCTGGAAAAACTTAATCGTACTGGCTGCCTTAATTCTGGGCCTGGTCTATACCCTGCCTAATTTTTTTGGCGAATCGCCCGCAGTGCAAATCGCCGGAGCCAAAACAGCGGTTAAGGTTAGCCCACAAACCCTCGAACAAGCGCAGCGCCTTCTGCAAGAACACGACATCCCGTTTACCGGTGCCTTCTACGAACAAAACGGGCCAGTGGGTACGGTTCGAATTCGGTTTGCTAGCACCGACGTTCAACTCGAAGCCAAAGACCTCCTCGAGAAAAACTTCAACCCCAACGCTACAGACCCCGACTACACCGTTGCGCTTAACCTCTTGCCCTCCTCACCAAACTGGCTGTCGGCACTTGGTGCCCAACCCATGCATCTAGGTTTAGATTTGCGCGGCGGGGTCCACTTCTTGCTACAGGTTGACATGGAAGGCGCGCTTACGGGCCGCTACGACTCCATCGCCAACGAAGCCCGTACCATTTTGCGCGAAGCTCGGCTACCCACTTCTGGCATCGAGCGCGACAAGCTATCCATTGTGGCCACGTTTAAAACTGAGAAAGAGCGCGACGATGCCTTATTCGAATTACGACGGCGCCTCCCCGATATGGTATTTGTTAATACCGAAAGCGGTGGCCGCTTAGCACTTCAGGGCGTACTTACCGACACCGCTACCGCGCAAGTACAAAGCCATGCCTTACAACAAAACATAACCACCTTACACAACCGCATTAACGAGCTTGGGGTGGCCGAACCCATCATTCAGCAACATGGCGCTAACCGTATTGTTGTTCAACTTCCTGGCGTTCAAGATGTCGCCAAAGCCAAAGAAATTCTCGGTCGTACAGCCACACTAGAAATTCGTATGGTCGACGACTCTCCGGCAGCCACTGCGGCTTTGTCGGGTGGCCAAGTTCCCTTTGGCCTAGAGCGTTACGAAGACATGGAAGGACGCCCCTTATTACTACGCCGCCAAGTCATCTTAACGGGCGAAAACCTGCAAGACGCACAACCTGGTCGCGACCAACAAACCCAGCAACCCACAGTTAACCTCACCCTCGATGGCAAAGGCGCGCGTATCTTTCGCGACGTCACTCGCGAAAACATCAACAAACGCATGGCCATTTTGCTGTTCGAAAACAACCAAGGGCAAGTGGTTACCGCACCGGTTATACGAAGCGAAATTCCTGGTGGCCAGGTCCAAATTAGCGGTAGCATGACTGCCCAAGAAGCGGCCGACATCGCACTGCTGCTACGCGCTGGGGCACTAGCTGCTCCTATGAGCATCATCGAAGAACGTACTATCGGGCCCAGCCTCGGCGCCGACAATATTAAAAAGGGGTTTGACTCTACCCTATATGGCTTTATTGCTATTGCCATATTTATTATTGCTTACTACAACCTGTTCGGCCTGTTTTCTACCCTAGGTCTATCGCTTAACCTCTTGTTGCTATTGGGTGTGCTCTCAATGCTCCAAGCGACGTTAACTCTGCCGGGTATTGCCGCAATTGCCCTAACCCTAGGTATGGCCATCGATGCCAACGTCTTAATTAACGAAAGGGTGCGCGAAGAGCTGCGCGCTGGGCACAGCCCGCAACAAGCCATTAACCTAGGTTTCGAACGAGCCTGGGCCACTATTGTCGACTCTAACCTAACCACACTTATTGTTGGCTTGGCCCTATTAGCGTTTGGTACCGGGCCCGTTCGCGGCTTTGCCGTCGTTCACTGCCTCGGTATTCTTACCTCAATGTTCTCATCGGTTATTGGGGTACGGGCCATGGTCAACTTATGGTATGGCCGCCGTCGCCGACTGCAAAAGGTTTCCATCGGACAAGTCTGGAAGCCCGAAAAAAACTAAGCCCTTAGGCAAAACGCCAACACGCTTTTTGCCTCTTTTTCACTTAGGCTAAAAACACTATGGAATTTTTCCGAATCCGCCGCACCATCCCGTTTATGCGCCACGCCTTGGTGCTTAATTTAATCAGTCTGTTTATTTTCAGCCTGGCGGTATTTTTTATTGTGACGCGTGGCTTCCATTTATCGATTGAGTTTACTGGTGGCACGATTATCGAGCTGCATTACGAACAAAGCGTACAGCTTGACCAAGTACGCGATGTTTTGTCTGACCTTGGCTACACCGACTATCAAGTTCAGCATTACGGTACCTCACAAGATGTCATGATCCGCTTGCCGGTACTTGAAGGACTCTCTAGTGCCGATCAAAGTACGGCTGTTCTAGAGGCTTTGCAAGCCGTGAACCCCTCAACCATCGATTTACGCCGCGTCGAATTCGTTGGCCCGCAAGTCGGTGAAGAGCTGGTTACCAATGGCTTAATGGCTCTGCTAGTAGTCGTTATCGGCATTATGGTCTATTTGGGCATGCGCTTCGAATGGAAATTCGCCATTGCTGGTGTTGTCGCAAACTTGCACGACGTGGTTGTTATTTTGGGTTTTTTTGCAGCCTTTCAGTGGGAGTTTTCACTGGCGGTGCTTGCCGGGGTGTTAGCGGTTTTAGGCTACTCGGTTAACGAATCGGTCGTCATCATGGACCGCATCCGCGAAAACTTCCGCAAACAGCGACGCGCCTCAACCCGAGAAATTATCGACAGTGCCATTACCCAAACCATGTCGCGCACGATTATCACACACGGTTCGACACAAATCATGGTTTTAGCCATGCTGTTTTTTGGTGGGCCTACGCTACACTACTTTGCGCTGGCGCTTACCATTGGTATTTGGTTCGGTATTTACTCCTCGGTGTTTGTGGCCGCAGCAATCACAATGTGGTTAGGCGTTAAGCGCGAAGACCTAGTTAAACCCGTCAAAAAAGACGACCCTGCGGCCGAACTCGAAGAAGGTTTATAAAACGGCTGCCAATTCGGGCTAGGCAAAATGTCTATAACTAGCGCTTAGCCTACAGCCTTGTGGCTAGGGGGTGAGGGGTGTGAGACCGACTTTGGAATGCGCCAAATTTTACGACGCTAGCCGGAAACAAGGCCGCAGTTGTGCGAGCGTGAGCGAGTTCTGCGGCCGCCGGCTAGCGTCGTAAAATTTGGGAAGTCGGGCAAAGCCCGACCGCATGACCGGAGGGAGCACACCCCTCACCCCCTAGCCGAAAGGCTTTAGCATAAGTATAAAAAGCCTGCCTGATTTTTCCGCAAAAGCAACTATTAACAATAATAAATTGCTAAAAACAACAGCTAAAAATCGCTAAACAGCTTTAGGGCAACAGGGCAGCTTAAAAGCAGCCCATGTTTTAAATAACTAAAAATAATAAACAAATCGAAAGATAATCGTTTGGTTAACCGAGCTCGCTCTCTAGAATGAAACTATCGCGCCTGCCCCAACCCTTCTGTGGCTGTCGCAAATTTGTTTCTTTCTACTGACCAAACCAATACTATGTCTCGATTAACTGTCCACACCATCGACTCCGCCCCCGCGGCCGCTAAAGAACGCCTCGAAAACGCCCAAAAAGTCAATGGTTTTTTACCCAATTTGCTTGGCGTTTTAGCTAACGCACCAACAGCCCTCGAAACCTACCAAGTTGTTG
>DATGSD010000165.1:0-2990 GCA_035302965.1 Burkholderiaceae bacterium
ATCCATGTGGCCGGTTGGGCTGTTTTCGTCAGGAATCGTTAGTTCTGATAGTTTTTGCAGGCCTTTTTGATAACGATCGCTATTCATATATAAACATCCAATAAAAATTAAACAACGCCTAATTGTAGTTGGCTAGTTGAATGCTTGTTAAGACGACGGTTTTTCTGCGGCCAATGGCTAAAGCTAATTAAGTTGCATTTTGGCAGCTAGGCTATGGCTGCTTAAGCGTTTGCACAATTTTTTGTGCCGTGGCAACCCGCTCTTCTGGGGTTTCACTGTGTTTTTTCGCTTTTAATTGGGCGATGTGGGTTTCAACTGCTTGGGCACGCAGTGCCAAGCCACTGTTGTTGGCTATTTGAATGTTTAAGCCAGGCCTTGCGTTCACTTCAAGCATTAAGGGGCCTTTATCAACATCGAGTACTAAATCGACGCCAATATAGCCAAGCTGACACAGCTCGTAGCAGCTGGCCGCTAAACGCATAAACTCGGGCCATTGCGGCACTTGTATGCCAGCTAGGTCGTTATAAGTATCGGGGTGGCGCGTTATACGGGCATTACTCCACGAACCTTCAAGCGTAAGGCCGTTAAGCAGGTCGATGCCTACGCCGATTGCCCCTTGATGCAAGTTGGCTTTGCCGCCCGATTGCTGGGTAGGCAGGCGCACCATGGCCATAATGGGGTAGCCAAAAAGCACAATAATGCGAATATCGGGCACGCCTTCGTAACTAATTTTTTTAAATACTGGATCGGGCTTTACGCGGTATTCGATTAAGGCTTGGTCGCGTGCTCCGGCCAACGAATACATGCCCGTCAAGATGTTGGCCACTTGGTATTCGAGGTCGTCGTAGCTAAGTAAACGCCCCGAAACCGTTCGGTAATATTGGTCGAAGCGATCGGCAATCACTAAAATGCCTTCGCCTGCCGCGCCTTGCGCTGGTTTAATAACGAAGTCGTTGTGCTTTTCGCTGAGTTCGCGCAGAAGGCGGATTTCGCGGTTGGTGCTAATAACGGCGTATTGTTCGGGCACATTAATGCCAGCCGCCAGCCCACGGGCTTTGGTTAAAACTTTGTTATCGACTAATGGGTAGTATTTTCGGGGGTTGTGCTTTAAAACGTAGTCGGCATTGCGTCGATTAATGCCCATTACCCCTTTTTCGCGTAGCTGGCGTCGAGTTTTCCAAAACGCTAACATGCTTGCCCTTTTGTTTTCGTAAATACGGTTATTGCTAGCCTTTTCGTTTTTATAAACACGCTTATGGCTTGTTTGTTTATGTATACAAACATAATAGTTGCTAGCACTTTTGTTGCCGGAAACACGGGTATTACTTGCTTTCAGCTAGTGCCCGAAAGCGAATTATCTCGCTTAAACGGTAGCCGCGGTAGCGACCCATTAACAGCATAATGGCCACCATAATTAAAAGGGTTCCGGGGAAGGTGAAAATAAAGTATTTAAGCCACGACAAATTCATTAAATAAAACGTGCCCGCTGCAGCAAACAGGGTAATAACCCCTTGTTTAAAAGCGGTGTTACCGCCCCGCTCGTCCCAGGTAATTGAAAGGCGTTCAATGGTCATGGTTAAGATCACCATCGGAAATAGCGACACCGACAAACCGCTTTCCATCCCTAGTTTGTGGGTTAGCAAACTAATGCCGGCCATTAACATAACTACAAAGGTTAAAACCACCGAAAGCCGCGGTAGTAACTGTAGTTTTAAATACTCGAGATAGCCTCTTACCATTAAGCCCAGTGCCGTAATAACGGTAAAGAAAACCACGCCAACGGCCAGGCCGGTTTCACGAAAGGCCAAACCAATTAATACTGGCCTAAAGGTACCGAGGGTTTGCAAGCCAATTAAATTACGCAGCAATAAAATAAACAGCACCCCTAGCGGAATCATGATGATTAATTGATAAACTTGCTGCTGGGCAAGCGGCAGGCCATATAAAGAAAAATCTAAAAAGTTGCTAATGGTGCTTTGCGCATTACTACTAAGCTGGCCCAGGCGCATGGCATTGATAGCGCTTTGGTTGATGGTGAAATCGATGCGTGGGTTTCTGCCCCCTTCTAATTGAAACAAGGGCTGGTCGCCATACCACCAAACCAGACGGTTTTCGGGCAAGCCCCGGCTGCCGGTAGCGGGGTTAAAGTACAACCACTGCGTGCCGTTGTAGCTGCGAATCCAAAGCTCAAGTTGCTGGCTGCTAGGTTTGTCTAAATCGAGAATATGCACCCGTTCGATGGGTATATGCGCAACCGACAATAAACGCTCTAGGGCATCAACCTTTTGCGTTAACGAACTTGGATCTTGCAATAACACCTTAACGTGTTCGTCATTGCTACGACTTAGGCGCTGGATGGCCTCACTAATAAAGGTTTCGATGTCCGCTGAGTGCTTGCGTATGGGTTCGAGTAAAGTTTCGACGGCAATTACTTCGATAGGTTCGAGCATCATGGGTGCGCGGTATACCGGCCCTTCTGCTGCTGGGGGTGCGGCACCAAAGCGCGTGGCCACATTTAAGCGGTAATACAGGGTTTGCTGCCCTCGGGCACGGCGTGCCGACCAGGTTAATAAGCGGTTGGCCCCACTGCTGTCGATATTAATGCCGTAATCTTTTGAGACAAAGCTTTCGTTAAGGGCAACGTAGTGACGCTCGAGCGGCGGTATAAACATGCGCAGTTTTACTGCACCTGGGCCAGTAGCTTCGTACTGAACGCGCGCATCGATTACCCATAAGTTATCGGTTTCTTGTTCGGTTAGTGGTAGGTGCAAGCTAAAAACCTGGTAGGCGGTTAGCGCTAGACCAGCCAACGCCAAAACAACGGTTAGAACATAAAAATGAACCGATTGGGCACGCATTGCTGTTATTTGACCTTATTGGTTGAAAGAATTGGCAGGATTGGCGGCTTAACGATTTGCCTTTGCCGTTTTATTGGCTGTGGTTGCTTCGTTTACTTGGCTTTGGGTATTGCTTTTTGCTGGGTCGATTAA
>DATGSD010000166.1:0-3041 GCA_035302965.1 Burkholderiaceae bacterium
CGGTGTTCGTTACCACATCGTACGTGGCGCTCTCGACTTACAAGGTGTTAAAGACCGTAAGCAAGCCCGCTCTAAGTACGGCGCTAAACGAACCAAATAAGCTAAAGCCCAAAACGGCCTTTTCAGGCCAAATTGTGCGGCTGGCGTCGTAAACGTCAGCATGTAAGTGACCACATCTTTTTCATGGGTGGTCGTGGCCACTGTTCGTGGCTCAACTGAATGTCACAAGGAATTGTCAAATGCCTCGTCGTCGCGAAGTCCCAAAACGGGAAATCCTACCTGATCCTAAATTCGGCAGTGTAGATGTTGCTAAATTCATGAACATCGTCATGCTGTCGGGTAAAAAAGCTGTTGCAGAGCGCATCGTTTATGGCGCCCTCGAAGAAGTCGAAGCTAAAACCGGCAAAGAGCCGCTCGAAATCTTTAACACTGCCATCAATAACGTTAAGCCTTCCGTCGAAGTAAAAAGCCGCCGCGTCGGTGGTGCAAACTATCAAGTTCCTGTCGAAGTGCGCCCAGTCCGGCGTGCTGCGCTTGCCATGCGCTGGATGCGCGAAGCGGCTAAGCGCCGAGGCGAAAAGTCCATGGCCTTACGCTTGGCTGGCGAAATCATGGACGCCGCCGAAGGTCGTGGCGGCGCTATCAGAAAGCGTGAAGACACGCACCGAATGGCCGAAGCCAACAAGGCCTTCAGTCATTTCCGTTGGTAACCTAAGGACATTATCATGGCCCGCAAAACCCCTATAGAGCGCTACCGTAATATCGGTATTTCAGCGCATATTGATGCCGGCAAAACAACTACCACCGAACGTATTCTGTTTTATACGGGTATTAACCACAAAATTGGTGAAACCCACGAAGGCTCCGCAACCATGGACTGGATGGAGCAAGAACAAGAGCGCGGCATTACCATTACTTCGGCCGCCACGACAACTTTTTGGCGTGGTATGGCTGGCGATCGCCCCGAATATCGCATCAATATCATCGATACGCCAGGTCACGTCGACTTCACCATCGAGGTCGAGCGTTCTATGCGCGTACTCGACGGTGCTTGCATGGTTTATTGCTCGGTTGGTGGTGTACAGCCGCAATCCGAAACCGTTTGGCGTCAGGCAAATAAATACAATGTGCCCCGTTTGGCTTTCATTAACAAGATGGACCGTACGGGCGCAAACTTTTTCAAGGTTTACGAGCAGTTAAAAACGCGCCTCAACGCTAACCCAGTGCCTATTGTTATTCCAATCGGTGCCGAAGACGACTTTAAAGGCGTCGTCGACCTTGTCAAAATGCAAGGTATTATCTGGGACGAAGCAAGCCGTGGCGTCGAGTTCGAATACGTCGACATTCCGGCCGAGCTCCAAGCTGAAGCCGAAGAGTGGCGCGAAAAGCTTGTTGAAGCAGCTGCCGAAGCCAACGAAGAGTTAATGGATAAATACCTCGAAACTGGCGAGCTTTCCGAAGACGAAATCAACGAAGGTATTCGTATCCGCACGATTGCCACCGAAATCCAGCCCATGCTGTGTGGTACCGCCTTTAAAAACAAAGGTGTGCAGCGTATGCTCGATGCGGTTCTCGACTACTTGCCCTCACCTATCGACATTCCTCCTGTCGAAGGTATCGACGATGATGGCAACCCCGTTAGTCTCGAAGCCGACGATAACGCAAAGTTCTCTGCCTTGGCGTTTAAACTCATGAGCGACCCATTCGTTGGGCAGTTAACATTCGTTCGAGTTTATTCCGGCGTGTTGCGTACCGGCGATACGGTTTACAACTCGGCAAAAGGCAAGCGCGAGCGTATTGGTCGTATTCTACAAATGCATGCGAATAATCGCGCCGAGGTCAAAGAGGTTTTGGCCGGTGACATCGCGGCAGTTGTAGGGCTCAAAGACGTCGCCACAGGCGAAACTCTGTGCGATGCTAGTCAACACATCTTGCTCGAGCGCATGGAGTTCCCTGAGCCAGTTATATCGCAAGCAGTCGAACCAAAAACCAAGGCTGACCAAGAAAAAATGAGTGTCGCTCTGGCTCGTTTAGCGCAAGAAGACCCGTCGTTTAAAGTACACAGCGACGAAGAGTCTGGCCAAACTATTATCTCGGGTATGGGCGAGCTTCACCTCGAGGTTCTAGTCGATCGCATGCTGCGCGAGTTCGGCGTCGATGCCAATATTGGTTTGCCTCAGGTGGCTTATCGCGAAACCATTCGTAAAACCTGCGACGAAGTCGAAGGCAAATTTATTCGTCAGTCGGGTGGTCGCGGGCAATACGGTCACGTTGTTCTTAAGCTCGAGCCACTTCCTCCTGGTAGCGGTTACGAGTTTGTCGATGAAATTAAGGGTGGTGTCGTTCCGCGTGAATTCATTCCAGCGGTCGATCGTGGTATTCAAGAAGCCCTTAATGCTGGTGTAATTGCTGGCTATCCAGTGGTCGATATCAAAGTAACGTTGTTCTTTGGTTCCTACCACGATGTCGACTCTAACGAAAACGCATTCCGTATTGCCGGTTCAATGGCATTCCGCGAAGGCATGAGCAAAGCCAGCCCGGTTCTACTCGAACCAACAATGGCTGTAGAAGTAGAAACCCCCGAAGAATATGCTGGTACCGTTATGGGCGATTTGTCGTCACGACGGGGCATGGTTCAAGGTATGGAAGACATCCCTGGCGGTGGCAAGCTCATTAAGGGCGAAGTTCCGCTTGCGGAAATGTTTGGTTACTCGACTAGCCTGCGTTCGCAAACGCAAGGTCGCGCAACCTACTCGATGGAGTTCAAGCATTATGCCGAGGCTCCCAAAAATGTGTCTGACGAGGTCGTCAGCGCACGCAGCAAGTAATACGTAGGGCCCACAGACTATGTGGACTCACGTCAACTTTTTTGTTCTCTGAAAACAATCGATGGGATAAATCATGGCAAAAGGTAAGTTTGAGCGGACCAAACCGCACGTAAACGTGGGCACGATTGGTCACGTTGACCACGGCAAAACGACGCTCACCGCAGCGATCACAACCGTATTGGCAACCGCCTTTGGTGGCGAGGCTCGCGATTA
>DATGSD010000167.1:0-9283 GCA_035302965.1 Burkholderiaceae bacterium
CCCGCCGGCAAAAAAACGGCGTCAATACTGGAAGTCGGATAACCCCGATGACGCGCTTACCGCCGAGGCCAGCGAGTGGTACGATGCCGCAACAGTTCATCAAGGTAGTTGGTGGCCCGATTGGCTCGAGTGGATTATTGAGCATTCTAGTACACGCAAACGCGCGTTAAAACGTTTGGGTAATGCCGATTACAAACCCATCGAGCCGGCGCCGGGCAGTTATGTAAAAACACGGGTTGTATAACTTTGCAAGCAAATGGGGCTATTGTTGCTACGGCCCGAAAAATTTATTCAACTGGCTTATCTAAAAAGCGATTAGCTATTAGTTTGTTTAATCTGGCTTTTCTTAGTCTTGTTTGCATGTCGCTAGGCAATTTTCATGCGCTCTGTTTAAACACCTGAAACAAGTTCTTGTTTTTGTTTTAAATCGCCATTTCGCTTAGTACCGATAACCGTCAAGGAGGACAAAATGAGTAAAAAATTAGCGTATGTAACGGGTGGTATGGGCGGCATCGGCACAGCCATTTGCCAACGTTTATCAAAAGACGGTTTTATCGTCGTTGCCGGTTGCGGGCCTAAGCGCGATTATCAAGCGTGGCTAGACGAGCAAGCCGAGCAAGGCTTTCAGTTTTATGCCTCTGTTGGTAATGTGGCCGATTGGGACTCTACAACACAGGCGTTTGAACAGGTCAAAAAGCAGTTTGGGCCTATTTCGGTGTTGGTTAATAATGCCGGCATTACACGTGACGGTCTTTTCCGTAAAATGAGTCGTGACGACTGGCATGCGGTTTTAGACACTAATTTAAACAGTTTATTTAATGTCACCAAACAAGTAATTGACGACATGACGGATCAACAGTGGGGGCGCATCGTTAATATTAGTTCTGTTAATGGTCAAAAAGGCCAGTTTGGTCAAACGAATTATTCAACAGCCAAAGCTGGTATCCATGGTTTCACCATGGCTTTAGCACAAGAGGTGGCCAGCAAAGGCGTTACAGTAAACACGGTATCGCCAGGCTACATCGGTACCGATATGGTACGTGCCATCCGCCCCGATATTCTCGAAAAAATAGTGGCAACAATACCGGTTAACCGTCTCGGAACCCCAACTGAAATCGCGTCGATGGTGGCGTGGCTAGCGTCAGAAGATGCTGGTTTTGCCACCGGAGCCGATTTTTCGCTTAACGGTGGCCTGCACATGGGATAAGGCATGACTGATCAAAATGATTCTTCGGTTCGCTTAATCAAGAAATATCCAAACCGGCGTTTATACGATACTCAAACAAGCTCGTATGTAACGCTGGCCGATATTAAACAATTGGTACTTGATCACATCGATTTTCAGGCGGTCGACTCAAAAACCAACGAAGATATAACGCGTGCCGTTTTATTACAGATTATTCTTGAAGAAGAAAGCGACGGGATGCCGATGTTTACATCCGATGCGCTAAGCCAAATTATTCGCTTTTATGGCAGTTCTATGCAAGGGGTAATGGCGTCTTTTATCGAGAAAAACATCAAGGCTTTCATCGAGATCCAAGAAAACATGATGGAGCAATCGAAGGGCATGGTTAATCAGCAATTTGGGCCCGAAATTTGGGCCCAATTTATGAATGTACAAACGCCTATGTTGCAAAACCTCATGAAAAACTACATAGAGCAAAGCAAGTCGTTGTTTGTGCAAATGCAAGACCAAATGCAAGACCAAACAAGGCATTTGTTTTCGTCGTTTCCTTTTTCTCCACCCACCGACTCAGAAAATAAAAAGAAAGACCAGTAAACTTTTTTATCGATTAATTTACCGTAAAAAACGCCTTTATTGGGCGTTTTTTTGCGACGATGTTAATTAGTTAAGGTGGGTATTGTCGGGCGATTCACCGCGTTTGAATGGGCTGTGATCGTCTAAAGTTTCGACGTAGTTATCAATCATTTCTGACTCTCGGTTAACAAAGTCGTGAATGGCATTTGCGTAACGAGAGTCTCTTACCCAGTGGGCCGATGGGGTCACAACAGGAAGTAAACCCCGAGCTAGTTTGTGTTCGCCCTGAGCGCCGCCTTCAAAAACCTCTAGTTTGTTTTTAATGCAGTATTCGATGCTTTGTATATAGCAGGTTTCGAAGTGCAGGCCAGAAATAAACGTTTTTGCGCCCCAATAGCGCCCATACATGCTTTTGTCGTCTTTAAAATTTAGGGCGCAAGCGATTCGTTGGCCATTTTGCCAAGCCACAATTAAGACAAGATTGTCGGGCATGGTGTGCTGCAACTGTGCAAAAAACTGAAGGTTTAAATATGGCGTATGTCCGTGCTCGAAATACGTTTGGCAGTAACAGCGGTAAAAAAACGCGAGTGTTTCGGAATCGATGTCGGCGCCTTCAAGCCATTCGAATTCGACGCCTGCTCGTTTCGCTCGGTTCTTATCTTGACGTATTTTTTTGCGGTTTTTTTGGCTCATCGTGCCAAGAAAATCGTCTAGTGATTGGTAGCCTTGGTTATGCCAATGAAATTGCACCGTATCGCGGAACAGAAAGCCAACTTCTTCTAGGGCAAGGCGATCTTCTTTGTTAGGAAATAATATATGTAGCGACGATAGTTTATTATCGTTTGCGATTTGTATAGCGCGTTTTGCCAGGCTTATACGATCGCTGTGCTTGGCCGCTAAAAGACGAGGGCCTTGTACCGGTGAAAATGGTACGGCGCTTAATAGCTTGGGATAGTAGGCTAGGCCATGTTGCTCAAAGGCTCTGGCCCAGGCGTAGTCGAATACGTACTCACCTCTTGAATGCCACTTTAAATACAGTGGCATTGCCGCGACAAGTTCGGCTTGACGGTACATCAATAAAAAATGAGGTGACCAGCCTGTGCCACTCGTTGCGCAGCCAGTTTGGTGGAGGGCCTTAAAAAACTCGTAACGAATTAGTGGATTGCTACCTGCGATGCGGTTCCATTGTTCGGCGTCTACCGTGTCGAGGTCTTCGCAAATTTGATAGTGTTCAGACATGAAGAATGGAGCACAAAAAACGTGGTTTGGGCAAAAGCGTTGTAAAAATGTATTGTAGAGGGTTTATATTCTTGCATTCGCTGCGCCCAAGTGTTGTAATGGAGTTGTTCATGCATAAGTACAACAACTAAGCGCCTTGGGGCGTTTTCGCGTAATTTTCGCAGTACTTAAAGCATTGTTTAGGTGCATTAGTTGTTAGGGTACGCTTAATTAAGCGGTCAAGGCCACCAAGCAAACAACGTAAACAATTTTTGGTTGCGGTTGCTAAAACTAAATTGCCACCTTTGCTACCCAACTTATCTAAGCAGGTAGCCTAAGTAAGGCACACGAACCCAATCAATCGTGTAGTCGTTTTCAGGGCTTTTTCCTATCTTTTCAAATAACACCGTTGGGCACACATTGCGCCACAATATTTGGCAATTACAAGCAAATTAACTGCTTGCACGCAGGCTTACGAACGCGTTGCTATTTATTTTTACACGGTGCTTATAAGGCGCTAAACACGGTGCACCAATATAAATTATATTTTTCTACTCGGCTGGCCCGCGTAAATTCTTAATAGTTAATAGGTTACGGCCCAATGTGCAAACCTGTTAGCAATAATATCGATTTAGTTTTGTTTTCATGATACTTAGCCGCACAATTAGTAATGGCTTGGCCGCCCAAATAAAAACAGGCCAGACGTTTAAACGGCTGACCTGTTTTATAAATTTGGTTGCGGGGGCAGGATTTGAACCTACGACCTTCGGGTTATGAGCCCGACGAGCTACCAAGCTGCTCCACCCCGCGGCTGATCTGTGAAAGAACTAAATATTAACGTATTAAATTTAAAAATGCAAGTTGGGGGTTAGGCGCCCTGGCAAATGAAGGATTCTGACATCATCCGAGTGCTAGAAACGGCGTTGCTTTGTTCGCAACGGCCTTTAAATAATGCCGAACTGTTGCGCTTATTCGATGACGGTGTTGTTACCGTGAAGCAAATGCGCGAGTTGCTGCGTCAATTACAAGACAGCTGGAGCGACCGTGGCTTGGCCTTGGTACAAGTGGCAAGTGGCTGGCGTTTTCAAAGCCGTGAGACGATGCAAATTTTTCTAGAGCGCCTAGATCCCCCAAAAGCCGCGCGGTATTCGCGGGCTGTCCTCGAAATTTTAGCCATTATTGCCTGGCGCCAACCCGTGACGCGTGGCGATATTGAGGCGATCCGAGGTGTTTCGGTGTCGTCTTCCATTATAAAAACGCTCGATGAGCGCGGTTGGATCGAGGTCGTCGGCTATCGCGACGGCCCCGGACGACCAGCTTTGTTAGGAACAACACAGCAATTTTTAGACGATTTGGGCTTAAATCAATTGGCCGATTTACCGGCACTCGATTCCATTGAGGTTCTCGATGTACAGAATCAAGTCGCCCAGCTGTCTAAAGAGAATCACATAAAACTTGATGAAACATTTACGGATAACTCGTGAGCCTGTCTTACGGTTGCTGTTTCTAAAGATATAAACGGAGTAGTAAAACGAAATGAGTGATAAAGAAACTGATAGCTCGGCAACGAGCAGTGCTCGCGGTGCCGCTAAGAAAACTCCTCATAAAAGGGCGGCTTCGGGTCGCCAAGATGGCTCACGCAGAGGTCATGGCCGTAAGTTAAGAACCCCGTTCCGTCGCTGGCGGGGCGGGGCATCACCTAACCGCAATCAAGAGGCTGAGCAGGCCCAAAGCAAACAGTCTGCCGAGTCAAGCGCAGCACCGCAACAGTCGGGTGCACCACAACAAACTCGCGCAGAAGGCGAGCAACGCGGGCATTCGCGTCGGCCAAATCGGCGCGGTCGTCGTGGCGAGGGGCGACGCCAAAATAATCGCCAAGACGGCGCACAAGTTGGGCTGTCTTATCTCGATAAGTCGGCTTCTTTACAAGACCGGCTTAATAAATACCTCGAAAGTGACGCCTTGCGGCCAAAGCTGCATAAGGTGCTTGCCGATGCCGGTATGGGATCACGGCGCGAAATGGAAGAATTGATTATCGCCGGTCGGGTCTCAGTCAATGGCGAGCCTGCCCACATCGGCCAGCGAGTTGGTACTAACGATTTAGTGCGTGTCAATGGCCGCCCAATTACACGGCGTAATACCAAGAAGCCGCCGCGTGTCATTTTGTACCATAAGCCGGCGGGCGAAATCGTCAGTCATTCAGACCCCGAAGGGCGGCCGACTGTTTTTTCTCGCTTGCCCAAGTTACGAGTCGGAAAGTGGTTGTCAGTAGGGCGCCTCGATTTAAACACCGAAGGCTTGCTGGTTTTTACGACTTCTGGCGACTTAGCCAACCGTTTAATGCATCCTCGTTACGAAGCCGAGCGTGAATACGCAGTACGGGTGTTTGGCGATTTGGGTCCCGAGCAAATCCAACAACTTACCGACGGCATTCAACTCGATGATGGGCCTGCTAAGTTTGGCGAAATTGAATTTGTCGGGGGGGAAGGACGTAATCGCTGGTATCGTGTAACGATTCAAGAAGGGCGTAATCGCGAGGTGCGCCGAATGTTTGAGGCGGCTGGTGCAAGCGTTAGCCGTTTAATACGCACGCGGTTCGACGAGATAGTCTTGCCCCGTAATTTACGCCGTGGACGTTGGGAAGAGCTCGATCCATCAATGGTCACTGCATTAATGGTGCAACTAGGCTTAATTGCCGACGACGAGCAAGGTGGTCGCCGCGGCCAGCGCCGCATGCGGCAACCGCTCTCTAACGAAAACGCCATGCCACCCGGCTTTGCTTCCGTCCAGCAAGCCGCAGGTGGCAATTCTGGTTTGGGTCAGCGACGCTATTTGTCTGTTCCGGGCACTGTGGCAGCGCACGATCATGCCCGTGCCATGGGTTCGGCCGATACCGGGCTAACACTAAGTGGCGGCTTGGCAAATGGTCATCCCGATGCGGGTGGTTCACGCCGTCAATCGGGTGATCGCCGCAGAAAGTCAGGGTCGGGTAATCGTCAGCGTCAGTCGCAGGCTGCGCATAAACGGGCAGCAAAAACCGGACGGCCGGCGGCAAAGAAACAGGGTTCACGTCGTAACGATGATTGGCAACCTCGTGGCGCCGATGCGCACGAATCGCGCTTGGGTTTTGTTGGGCCGCGCCGTGGTCGCTCGTAGTTATTAGCATCTCAGCGTCAGTCAATCAGGTACTAGCCCACGGGTTGGCTGACGCACTTAAGAAGCTATAGGGCCTGCGTATTCGCTAAAACGCTTTTTAGAGCGGTCTGGATCACCTAAATGCAAGTGGTTGCAGGTTTTTTTTTGATTATCTGTTAAAATAAGTCGCTTTGCAGCCAATCACGTAATATAAGTGGTTTTTGTGGCTTTGCGCAGCTTGGCAAGTAAACCGGGCGGCATATTTTGGCTTAGCGCGTAGCTTGGCAAGTTTAAACAACGGCCAGCTAATAGCGCACTAACAACGGGCTGGTATCAGCCCTTTTTTTATGAGCTTATGACAGATCTCTTTACACTAACTCAAGAAGTTCTGCTTGGTACCGAGATCGAACTCGTCGATGTCGAGCGTGCACCTATGGGTTTGTTAAGGGTAACCATCGACAAACCCGCTGGGGTGCGTATCGAAGACTGCGAACAAGTTTCCCGACAATTATCGCGGGTATTCGAGGTCGAGGGTGTCGACTATCGGCGGCTTGAAGTGGGTTCGCCTGGTGTTAATCGGCCGCTTAAAAAAGCAGACGATTTTATTCGTTTTGCCGATAACCGTATCGAGCTTCGTTTACGCGAGCCTGTCGATAACCGCAAGGTCTTTGTTGGTGTTCTTAAAGCGCCCGACGATGCCGTCACAGCTGATGCTCGCCAGTTAACATTCGCCCTCGAAATCGAGGCTGAAACCAAAAATGCGCAAACCGTCGAGGTGCTCGAGTTCACATTCGATGATGTCGAGCGTGCCAAACTGCATCCTGTTCTCGATTTCAGGGGTAAAAAGCGATGAGTCGCGAAATTCTTTTGTTAGTAGACGCGTTGGCACGAGAAAAAAACGTGCCCCGCGAGGTGGTTTTCGAGGCGCTCGAAGGTGCCTTGGCTTCCGCCATGAAAAAGCGCTTTAAAGATGGTGTCGACATCCGCGTAGAAATCGATCGCGAAACGGGCGAACATCAAGGCTATCGGCGTTGGGTTGTTGTGGCTGACGAAGAAGGGCTGCAAGAGCCCGAGCAGCAAGAGTTGCTCTCTGAGGCCCGCGAGCATGCACCCGAAGTCGCTGTTGGCGATTATCTCGAAGAGCCGGTCGAGGCCATCGAATTTGGTCGCATTGGCGCGCAAGCAGCCAAACAAGCAATTACACAGCGCATCCGAGATGCCGAACGCGAGCAACTGCTTAACGATTTTCTCGATCGCGGCGAAACCATTGTTTCCGGCGCCGTTAAACGGCTCGATCGTGGCGACGCTATTATCGAAACGGGTAAAATCGAAGCACGGCTTTCGCGCTCCGAAATGATCCCCCGAGAAATCATCCGTGTTGGCGATCGTATTCGCGCTTGGGTTGCACGCATCGACCGTACAGCTCGCGGTCAACAAGTCTTTTTGTCGCGTACGGCACCCGAATTTATCCGCGAGCTATTCGAAAACGAAGTGCCTGAAATCGAGCAGGGTCTGCTCGAAATCAAAGCGGCAGCGCGCGATCCGGGTATTCGTGCAAAAATCGCCGTCGTTGCTTACGACCAACGTATCGACCCAATTGGTACCTGTGTTGGTATGAGGGGTTCACGCGTAACGGCCGTGCGTAACGAGCTTGGTGGCGAACAAGTCGATATTGTCTTGTGGTCTGAAGATCCCGCCGAATTCGTTATTGGTGCCTTAGCACCTGCGCATGTCGAATCCATTGTCGTCGACGAAGATCGTCACGCTATGGACGTTGTCGTCGATTCCGAGAATCTGCCGAAAGCAATCGGGGCCAGAGGTCAAAACGTTCGGCTTGCCTCCGAATTAACCGGGTGGCAAATTAATATCATGACCCCCGAAGAAAGCGAAAGTCGCGAAGAGGAAGAACGCAACCAAATTCGCGAGTTATTCGTTGGTCGGCTTGATGTTGACGACGAAATCGCTAATATCCTAATAGATGAGGGCTTTACTGGGCTCGAAGAGGTGGCTTATGTGCCTCTGCAAGAGTTACTCGAAATCGAGGCCTTCGACGAAGCAACGGTCGAAGAGTTACGAGCTCGAGCGCGTAATGCCCTATTATCCGAAGCCATCGCTCACGAAGAGCTTTCCCAAAAAATGGCTTCCGAGCTACTCGAGCTAGAAGGCGTTACGCCAGAGTTAGCCGCAATATTTGCCGAAAACAACATCCTCGAACTCGATGACCTTGCCGAGCTGGCAACTGACGAATTAATCGCCTTAACGGGTCAAACAGAAAAAGAGGCAAGCGACATGATTATGCGGGCTCGGGCTCATTGGTTCGAAGAAGATAGCTCCGATGACGCATCATCAGAAAAGCGCCAAAGTTAAATTAAAGTTGTAGTTAAAGAGAGAATCGAATGTCGAGTAACACCGTCGCCCAGTTTGCCGCCGAACTGAAAATGCCTGCAGAGGTGCTGCTGGAGCAGTTACGTATTGCAGGCATCGAGCTCAAGTCGGTAAACGATGGGATCACCGAGGCTGATAAAGCCAAATTATTGCGGTCGTTGCGTCGCGCACAAAGCGGCTCGGGCGGGCGCAAGTTAACCGTGACCCGTCGTGAAACGTCCGAAATCCGGCAGGCAGACAGCTCTGGCCGCTCTCGTACGATTCCCGTCGAGCGCCGCAAGAGGCGTGTTTTTGTTAAACGCGATCCGGCCGAATTAATTGCCGATGCCGCCGAGCAGGCCGATGAGGCCACAGCGGCACCAAAGGCCGATGCCCCGAAGGCTCAAAAGCCCGAAGCGTCTAAACAAGCGGCTGCCGTAAGTAAAGAGGCGGCTAGTAAGCCTGCCGAGCCAGCAGCTAAACAAGCAGCAGCGCCATCAGTATCAGCTAAAGAAGCTGCTGCCGATACATCGTCGGCCAAAAAGCCCGATGCTAAGCAGCCAGCCGAAGCAAGTGCCGAAAAATCAGCTACCGAAAAAATCCCAGCCCCTACAAAGGCTGTTGCTGACACCAAGTCGGCCGAACCAGAAAGCCCAAAGGTCGATCAGCAAGAAGCCAAGCAAGAAGCTAAGGCCGACGACGCCAAGCCTCAAGCGCAATTGCCAGCACCAGAAGCTGCCGAGACACCGGCTGCTAAAAAACCGGCCGACGATCAGTCTGCAGATAAAACCACTGCAGCTAAAAAAG
>DATGSD010000168.1:0-4103 GCA_035302965.1 Burkholderiaceae bacterium
CTCGCTTCTTCACAACATCGCCACCCAAGTCAGCATCAATGAGCCCTTGACTCATCTCTTCGACTGCGGCACATAGGGCTGCGTCGGTTAGTCCCGCTTTCTTCATCGAGCGGGTGAAGGTGCGTGTTTTAAAGACTCGTCTCATCGCTGGACCATACCACTAAGTGCAATAGTTTTCTAGTAGATTCAGATTCCTGCCGACACTGAGAGCCCAGACAAACTCGCTCAAAAGTGAACTGCTGCTGACATCCACGTGCCCCGCCCCCAAGCCAGTCGTCAAGGAATCTTGGGCGATTCAACCAGCCACCAGCGAAGCGCGCCTAACTGTACTGGATAGCTGCTCCGATCGGTACAGTAGCGGTACATACATCAGTTTTGGCCATCTGCGCATAAGTACGCTAAACTACTGACGCATAAGTACTTTCTACTTATTTTGATTACGGTTGTATACGCTTGATTTTCCTAGGTTTAGCGTTTCAGCCGCAAACTCATAATCCATTGGTCGCTGGCTCAAATCCAGCTGGGCCCACCAATAAACATGCGCCTTATAGCGCTTTTATTCCATTTGATCGGCTAAAGCGCCAAGCGCGCAGCAAAATTCGCTGCCGACATCTTCCTTCTATAAAAATAAAGCGATTCGCTTCCAATAACGACCGTTCCTAAACCCGTTTGTTTTCGCTGTCTTGGGTGTTTCACTAGTAACAAGGCAGGCTGAAGTGGTATACGCTGACAAGTATTTACCCCATACTTTTGGCAAGCACTCACCCCATACTTTCTAACGACTGCTTTACGTAGTCACAAGCGTTTTCTAAAAATACCAAAAATTGCTTTTAGCTAACGGATTGTTTCATGGACACCCTTATTATTGGATCAGGTATTAATGGCCTTGTTGCCGCTGCTGAACTCGCCCTGCAGCGGCAAAAGGTTTTGGTTGTTGAAAGCCTAAACCGCCCTGGTGGTGCGGTGCGCACCGAAGCCCTTACGCTTGATGGGTTTCGACACGACGTGGCCGCAATGAATTTATCAATGTTCGCCGGCTCGGGCTTTGCAAAGAAGCACGAGACTTTATTGCGCCAACATGGCCTCGAATTCGTGCCGGTTAATAAGCCGTTTGCGTCGGCCCACCCAGACGGACATTATTTCGGTGTTAGCACCGACCTCCAAGACACTTTGGCGACCATTCGCGAAAAAGCCGACCGCGATACCTGGGTGCGCGAGTTTAACGCCTTTTCAAAGCGAGCCGAAGCGCTAGGCGCCTTGCTATCGTCGCCAATGAACTGGACAAGCCTAAGCTGTATTGGTTGGAAAACTTTCCGTTCTTTAGGTAGAGGCGCTAGCCTGGATCTTTTACGTTTGCTGTTTATGTCGCCACGCGAATGGGCTTGCGAAAACTTCACCGATCCCTTTCTGCAGGCGGCTGTTGCCACTTGGGGATTGCACCTCGATTTTGCGCCAGACATTTCAGGCGGGGCTGTTTTTCCGTACCTCGAAAGTTTTGGTAGCCAAGCCATGGGTTTGGTTATTGGCAAAGGCGGCTCGGCCACCATTACCAATGCGCTAATCAGCATTATCCAAGCGCAAGGCGGTGAAATCCGCTGTAACGCACGTGTGCAAGAAATCCTTACTGCCGGCGACCAAGTTAGCGGCGTGCGCCTCGAAAATGGCGACACAATTGCGGCAAAAAGGGTTATTGCCAACCTCGCGCCAAGCGGCTTGCAAGCCTTGCTCCCCCACGGAACGGATCAACCGCGCTTTGACAAGGGTTTGCGGCAGTTTCGTCATGCGCCAGGCACCATGATGATCCACCTAGCGTTGTCTGATTTACCGGCCTGGAAAGCTCACGAGCTGCGCGAATTTGCTTACGTCCATTTGGGCCCTAGCCTAGCGGGGCTTGCACAAACCTACCAACAAGCCCAAGCGGGTTTACTACCTAGCGAACCCGTTTTAGTCGTTGGCCAACCCACGGTGTTCGACCCAAGCCGCGCGCCTGAAGGCAAACATACTTTATGGGTGCAAGTACGATGCCTGCCCGCCAAAATTCTTGGTGATGCCAAAGCAGCCATAGAAGGCAACGACTGGACAGAAATTAAAGAAGCGTATGCCGACCGTGTTATCGCGTTAATCGAACGCTACGCGCCCGATTTGTCGTCACGCATTCTAAAACGAACTGTAGTTTCGCCACTCGATTTACAGGCCGACAACAGCAACTTGGTTGGCGGCGATCAAATTTCAGGTTCGCATCACTTAGCTCAAAACTTCCTGTTTCGCCCTGTGCGCGGTTTTGCCGACGGCTCAACTCCAATTAAAGGCCTTTACATGGCTAGTGCTTCGGTGTGGCCTGGTGCTGGCACCGGCGCTGGTGCAGGTCAACTATTAGCCAAACGTTTAAGCTAAGGTATCGGGTTATTACCAGTAGATACTTCAACCTTCAAGTATCTATACTTCATGTGATACCTCTCTAAGCAGCCCGTCGCCATTCTCTTCTCGGGCTGCTTAAATTATGCAGCCTATGCACAACGGCTGCCGCCAGTTTTGGTCGATACAACACCCATCTAAAAATGGGGCTTTGTGCATAGGTTAACTTTGCGCATCTATAGGAAACCACCATGAAGCAGACTCGTCGCGATTTTCTGCAGCTTAGTTTTGCCGCTGCCGGACTTACTCTTGTCGGCCTTCCCGTCTTTGCCGACGATTCATCACCTAAAAACCTCACCATTGCCTATAGCACCACGGTGCCTAGCTGGGACCCAACCACCGGTCCTTCGGGTGTCAACCCTAAGCTACAAGCACTTTATCTTTCGGTCTTCGATCGTTACATCCATCAAGAACCCGATCTCAGTTTTTCACCAGGCATTCTTACCGATTGGGGCTTTTCCGACGATAAAAAGCAAGTTCACATGACTGTTCGCGAAGGTGTTAAATGGCATGACGGCAGCGACTTAACCCCTGAAGATGTAGTCTGGTCTCTCGAACGCGCAGCTGATCCGGCATCAGGCAACCCCGCCCAATTTGTTTGGGGTAAGTTTGGCAATTACAAAATCGACGGCAACACCATTACCGGCGACATCTTCGAGTGGGAACCTACCCTCTATAAATGGATGGCCTTTCTCACTGGTTTTGTTTTACCCAAGGCCTATTTCGAAAAAGTTGGGCCAGAAGGTTTTGAAAAAGCACCTATTGGCAGCGGCCCATACAAAGTTGATGCCTACGAACAAGGCGCGTATGTACGCCTGGTAGCTAACGAAGATTACTGGGGCGGCAAACCCGAATACGATGTCGTCACCATTAAATTTGTTACCGACCCGTCTAGCCGAGTTGCCGAAATCGAGTCGGGCAGCTCCGACGTTACCTTTGAAATTCCATACGAAGAATACGATCGCCTCCGCGAGCGCCCAGGGCTTAAGGGCCAAGTTTTCCCGGTGGCCGATATTGGCATGCTTTTCTTAAACGACGTGGGCCCTATGCTCGATAAAAATGTTCGTTTAGCTGCTCATCATGCCATCGACAAACAATTAATTATCGATCGTTTATTACGTGGCTACGGTATTCCGCTCTCAACGCTAGAGGCGCCCGAGTACGACGCTTTCGATCCCGATCTCAACTTCCCTTACGACCCCGAAAAAGCCAAAGAGCTTTTGGCTGCCTCGGGCTATTCGCCAGAAAACCCCGTACGCTTCACTATCCAAACCACACGCGGCTACAAGCCCAAAGATTACGAAATGATCCAAGCCATTGTGGGCATGTGGCGTAAGGTTGGTATCGAAGCCGATATCGAAATCTACGAAATTGCCAAACATTTCGAATTACGCGCTGCCGACGAGCTTGCACCGGCCGCTTTCTATAACTGGGGTAATGCGGTGGGCGACCCCACAACCTCTACTGGTCATTCCATGTATGGGCCTTCACCCCATTCGGTTTGGGATTCACAAGACCTTATCGATAAAATCCAGCCCCTCTGGAGCGAAACCGACGAAGAAAAACGCATACAAGGCTGGAAAGATGTTAGTGCCTATATTATGGAAAACGGCTACGTCATCCCCTTACTCCAGTATGTCTTACCCGTTGTTCATTCCGATAAGGTCGAAGTGCTTCCGGTGGCACAC
>DATGSD010000169.1:0-2993 GCA_035302965.1 Burkholderiaceae bacterium
GCCTGAATAAAGTCGGTTTGACGGCATAAGAAAGCCGGAGTTTGTAAAACATCAACAACTGCGGCAACGGCATCGACTTGCGTGATATCGTGGACGTCGGTTAATACGGGCACACCAACCTGTTTGCGTACCTCCGACAAAATAGCAAGGCCTTCCTCAAGCCCTGGCCCGCGAAAAGAATTGGCCGAACTGCGGTTAGCTTTGTCGAACGAACTTTTATAAACAAAAGGGATGCCTAGCGCTTGGGTAATCGAGGCTAACTCGGAAGCCGTGTCGATTGCCATTTGGCGCGATTCAATAACGCAAGGACCGGCGATAAGGAAAAAAGGGGCATTTGGGCCGGCATGAAAATTAGGGATTTGCATGACTGATCTCGGCTTGCTGTGCTTTTTGCCGCAAAATAGCCTGCAAAAAGCTAGTGAAAAGTGGATGGCCCTTACGCGGTGTTGACGTAAATTCGGGATGGAATTGCACACCCATAAACCACGGATGGTTAGGCAATTCCATAATTTCGGGTAATTGCTCGGTAGGTGTAATCGCGCTGATTACCATGCCGGCCTCTTCGAGCTGAGGAACATAGCGTGTATTAACTTCGTAGCGGTGACGATGACGCTCGTACACTTCTTTGCCGTAAATATCGGCAGCACGAGTACCCGGTTTAACAGGGCAACGTTGAGCCCCTTTGCGCATCGCCCCAGCCGCTTTTGGCGACGACGATTTATCGTGGCTTGCAGGATCTTGCCACTCGGACACTAAAGCGACAACTGGATGGGGGGTAGCCGGATCGAATTCGGTGCTATTGGCTTGTACCAAGCCGGCCACATGACGCGCGTACTCGATTACTGCCAATTGCATACCTAAGCAAATACCTAAAAACGGGATTTGTTTTTCGCGCGCAAATCGGATGGCGGCTATTTTTCCTTCGACGCCGCGCTTGCCGAAACCACCTGGCACTAAAATTGCATCGAGCCCTTCAAGGCATTGCGTGCCGTCGGCCTCGATAGTTTCTGAATCGATGTAATCGATGTGAATACGCGCACTTGAATGAATGCCCGCGTGCAACAAGGCCTCTGATAACGATTTATACGATTCGGTTAAGTCGACATATTTGCCAACCATGCCAATAGTAACCTCGTGTTCGGGCGACTCGATGGCATCGACCAGACGATCCCATTCGCTTAAATCGGCCACCGGCGGATTAAGCGCCAGAGCATCGCAGATTAAATCGTCAAGCCCTTGCTTATGCAGCATTGACGGTATTTTATAAATAGTATCGACATCCCACACCGAAATAACCGCATCGAATGGAATATTCGAAAACAAAGAAATTTTCGCGCGCTCTTCTTCGGGCACAGGCCGATCGGCACGACATAACAAAGCATGCGGATAAATACCGATTTCGCGTAATTTTTGCACCGAATGCTGAGTCGGCTTGGTTTTTAGCTCGCCAGCAGATGCAATAAATGGCACTAAAGTTAGATGAACAAATGCCGAATTATTACGCCCTAAACGCAAGCTCATTTGCCGAACAGCCTCTAGAAACGGTAGCGATTCGATATCACCAACCGTACCGCCAATTTCGACAATGGCCACATCGACATCACCATTGCGGGCGGCTTTCGCGCCACGCACAATAAAATCTTGGATTTCATTGGTGATGTGCGGAATAACTTGTACTGTTTTGCCTTGGTAATCACCGCGTCTTTCTTTGCGTAAAACCGACTCGTAGATTTGACCAGCCGTAAAGTTATTGACTTTACGCATACGTGTTGAGATAAAACGCTCGTAGTGGCCAAGGTCGAGATCGGTTTCGGCGCCATCTTCGGTAACGAACACCTCGCCATGCTGAAATGGGCTCATGGTGCCCGGGTCGACATTGATGTAGGGATCGAGTTTGAGCATGGTGACCCGAAGGCCGCGAGATTC
Organism: Burkholderiaceae bacterium; assembly: GCA_035302965.1. Lineage (GTDB taxonomy): Bacteria > Pseudomonadota > Gammaproteobacteria > Burkholderiales > Burkholderiaceae_B > DATGSD01. The sequence continues at coordinate 1,927 of DATGSD010000169.1, forward strand.
GAGGATGGCCGCTAACGATGCGGCGGCAATGCCCTTGCCCAACGAGGACACGACCCCGCCAGTAACAAAGATATATTTAATCATGATGTTTTTTGCTTGGTTGTCCAAGCAATGCGGGAAATGAAAATTATAGCTGACGCGTATTAACTTGCTAGCGGCGATGTTCGTGCAAGCAACCAATCGCGCGCGCTTCCTTTGACTAAAGGTAGAAGCTGTTCGCGCACGTGTTGATGGTAGTCATTTAACCAACGCCGTTCGGAGGCAGTTAAACGCGAAAGAGTAAAGCAACGCGTATCGATGGGGCACAAAGTAAGCGTTTCAAACTCGAGAAATTCGCCAAAAGCATTAGTGGCTCGTAAACGACAAGCAACAAGGTTTTCGATCCGGACCCCCCATTGACCCGGCCGATATAAACCAGGCTCGTTAGAAGTGACCATCCCTTCGTCCATGACGGCATCAGGGTTGTCTGGTGCCCGCCATGAAATCGCTTGAGGACCCTCGTGCACATTTAAAAAATAGCCCACCCCATGCCCCGTGCCATGACCGTAATCGGCCTCGGCGGCCCACAGCGCAGAACGGGCGATAGGATCGAGGCGCGACGCCGGTAAATTACGCGGAAAAACCGCTTGTGACAAAGCAATCATGCCTTTTAAAACAGCGGTGCAATCGTTTTTTTGTGCTTCGCTTAAGCGCCCAATCGCTACCATGCGCGTGATGTCGGTAGTGCCATTTAAATATTGGCCACCCGAATCGATAAGCAATAAACCATCGCCAGAAATTTGGGCATGATTACTTTTACTCGCTTGGTAATGCGGCATTGCTGCATTGGCGTTAAATGCAGCAATGGTTGAAAAACTAGGGCTAATAAAATGGGGTTGCCGACTTCTAGCCAAGGTAATTTCTTCGTCAATCTGCCATTCTGTTATGGTTTCGTTGCGTTCGAGCGCCGCTTCAAGCCAAGCAAAGAATTCGCAGAGCGCTGCACCATCGTGCCGCATGGCCGACCGAATATGTTGCAATTCATCGGCCGACTTACGACTTTTTAAACGCTGCGATGGGTTTAAACC
>DATGSD010000170.1:0-4750 GCA_035302965.1 Burkholderiaceae bacterium
GGGGAGCAATGAAGGGTGAATATTAATCAGTTTGCCTTCAAACTGCTCGACAAAGCTCGGCGTTAAAATACGCATAAAGCCGGCGAGTAAAATATAGTTTGGCTGATAGGCTTTTATTTGTTGGGCTAACGCGGCATCGAAGGCCTCACGCGTGGCATAATCGCTATGCGGTACAACATGAGTTGTTATATTTCGTTCTTTCGCCCAATTTAACGCAGCAGCATCGGCGGTATTCGAGATGACAGCAACAACATCGGCCGCCAAGCCTTTTTGTTGTACGGTTTTAACAATTTGGCGCATATTAGAACCGCGCCCAGAAACCAAAATAAGTAGGCGGCAAGAGGCCGAATTTGAGGTCTTCAACGTTAAATTCCCAAAAATCTTTAATCGAAAATTGTAAACTCTCGGGTGTGAACGAATCTTTTACCATTTATCGCCAAGTACCTCGCAACAATCGTCATCGACCAACTGCCGTCACTATCGGCAATTTCGATGGCGTCCATCGTGGCCATCAGGCTATTGTTAAGCGCCTAATTAGTATTGCGAAACAGCGCAATTTGGTACCCGCCGTGGTTACTTTCGAGCCACACCCGCGTGCCTATTTTGGCATGCGCGGCAATCGGCCCGAGCTAATACCTGCTCAAGTCAATGGTTTACGCGACAAAGCGACTGCTTTAGCCTGTTTAGGCATCGAGCAATTAATCGTCTTGCGTTTTGATCACTTGCTTGCCGATATGTCGGCCGATGCCTTTATTCGCGATATTTTAGTCGACGGCTTAAATACCCGCTGGTTGCTGGTTGGCGAAGATTTCCGCTACGGCCACAAACGCAGCGGCGACATCCATCTGCTACGTCGCGCAGGCCGCCAATTCGGTTTCGAAGTTGAAGCCATCGCCGATGTGGTCGGCGAAGAAGGTTATCGAATTTCTAGCTCGGATATTCGGGCCGCCTTGGCACACGGCAGCATGGATCGCGTCGAACGTTTATTAGGTCGCCCCTACCAATTAAGCGGGCACGTTATTCATGGCCGCAAGCTTGGGCGTAATATTGGCTACCCAACCTTAAATGTTCGGGTACCCGAACGTTGCGCCGCCCGCTCGGGGGTTTATGTAGCTCGTGTGCGCGGTTTAGCAGAAACTGCATTACCCGGTGTAGCGAGCTTAGGCGTACGGCCTACCGTCGACGACTCTGGCCAACTTTTACTAGAAGTGCACCTATTCGATTGCAACATTGATGCATACGGTAAACTGGTGCAGGTTGAACTTCTCGAATTCCTTCGAGATGAAGAAAAATTCTCTGACCTTGAAACGATGATGACTGCCATCGATAACGATGCGCAGTGCGCTCGTGATTATTTCGCGCTCCATGGACTATAAAGACACATTAAACCTACCGCAAACCCCTTTCCCCATGCGCGGCAATTTATCAAAGCGCGAACCAGCGCAAGTTGCTAAATGGGAAGAAACCGAGGTTTACAAGCAAATTCGAGAAGCCAGAAAAGGCCAAAAGAAATTTATTTTGCACGACGGCCCACCCTATGCCAATGGCGACATTCATATTGGGCATGCCGTTAACAAAGTCTTAAAAGATATTATTGTTAAAAGCCGCAATATGGCCGGCTTCGATGCCCAATACGTGCCTGGATGGGACTGCCACGGCATGCCCATCGAAATCCAAATTGAGCGTAAATACGGTAAAAACTTGGGTGTCGAACAAACCCAAGCAAAAGCCCGTGCCTATGCTTACGAACAAATCGACCGCCAACGTGCCGACTTTAAGCGTTTGGGTGTTTTAGCCGACTGGAATAACCCCTACCTAACCATGAATTTCAGCAACGAGGCTAATGAGCTTCGGGTGCTAGGTCGTATTCTTGAAAAAGGCTATGTGTACCAAGGTCTAAAACCGGTTAATTGGTGCTTCGATTGTCGTTCAGCGTTAGCCGAAGCCGAGGTCGAATACGCCGATCGGACTGATCCTGCGGTGTTTGTGGCTTTTCCTTTCGCCGACCCAAAAGCTGTTGCGACTGCCTTTGGGCTCGACTCGCTTAGCGACGGCGCCATTGTTATTTGGACCACCACTCCCTGGACGCTGCCAGCCAACCAAGCGTTAAACCTTCATCCTGAAATCGAATACGCGCTTGTTGAACTCGACAAACCGCACAGCACTGGTCGCTATTTAATTTTGGCTAGCGATTTAGTCGAGGCTAACTTAGAGGCCTGCGGCCTAAGCGGAAAAATTATCGCCAGTGTGTCTGGAAGCCAATTAGAGGGCTTGCAGTTTAAGCACCCTTTGTATAACGCCGACCGCTTTTACGAACGGCTTGCGCCTATTTATTTAGCCGATTACGTCACGCTCGATGCCGGTACCGGCATCGTGCATGCAGCGCCAGCCTACGGTGTTGACGACTTTTTATCGTGCAAGGCGCATGGCTTAGACGATGACGATATCTTAAGCCCGGTTACAGCCAATGGTTTGTATGCTGAAAGCCTGCCGTTATTTGGTGGGCAAGTCATTTGGAAGGCCAACCCGGCTATTGTCGAGGCTATCGCCAAAGCCGGCAATTTATTGCACTCTAGCCCGATTTCGCACAGCTATATGCATTGTTGGCGACACAAAACCCCAATTATTTATCGGGCAACCAACCAGTGGTTTGCCAGCATGGACAAAACACCTAGCAATGGTGGGCCATCATTACGGGAAACCGCCCTAGAAGGCGTCGAGGCCACGCAGTTTTACCCAAGCTGGGGTAAAGCTCGCTTGCATGCCATGATTGCGAATCGCCCCGACTGGACCTTATCGCGCCAGCGCCAATGGGGTGTTCCAATGGCACTTTTTGTCCATAAAGAAACGGGCAAACTTCATCCGCGCACACTTGAGCTAATCGAACAAGTCGCCCAGCGCTTTGAAGAAGGAGGCATTGAAACCTGGCAAAGCCTTGATCCGGCCGAGTTGCTTGGCCCCGATGCCGAACACTACGAAAAAACCTCCGATACACTCGACGTGTGGTTTGACTCAGGCACCACACACGCTACGGTTTTAGGTGGTTTAAACCACGACTTTAGCGGCACACACACAAACAGCCTAAGTTGGCCTGCCGACCTCTACCTAGAGGGCTCGGATCAGCACCGCGGGTGGTTTCATTCTTCTTTATTAACCGCTTGCATGCTTTACCAGCAACCACCCTACAAGGCCCTGTTAACACACGGCTTTGTGGTCGATGGCAAGGGCCGAAAAATGAGTAAATCAGAGGGCAATGTGGTGGTGCCCCAAGAGGTTTCCGACACCTTAGGCGCAGAAATTCTACGATTATGGACGGCCGCTACCGATTATTCAGGCGAGCTGTCGATTTCTGAAGAAATTTTAAAACGTGTGGTTGAAAGTTATCGCCGAATTCGCAATACCCTGCGGTTTTTACTTGGTAACTTACACGATTTCGACTACAAAACCGATGCCGTTGCCATCGACGATTTAGTCGAAATTGATCGCTACGCCATTGCCATGACCGAAGCCATGCAAGAGCGTGCCTTAGCGAATTATGAGCGTTACGAGTTCCACCCCATTGTGTCGCGCTTCCAAACGTTCTGTTCGGAAGATTTAGGGGCGTTCTACCTCGATATTTTGAAAGATCGTTTGTACACCACGCCCAGCAACAGTCACGCACGTCGCTCGGCCCAAACTGCCTTGCATCATATTAGCCATGCCATCTTAACGTTGATGGCACCTATTTTGTCCTTCACCTGCGAAGAAGCTTGGACAAGCTTGAAAGGTGACGATAGCCACAGCATTTTTACCCAAACCTTCCACGAGTTCCCATCCATTCGCGATAAAGATCGCTTGATGGCGCGTTGGGAGCGAATTCGTGCCATCCGCTCAGAAGTGATGCGCAAAATTGAAAATGTGCGCGAAACGGGTGCAATTGGCTCATCGTTAGATGCCAAGGTAGATATTAGTGCAGCCGACGACGACTATACGCTATTGAACAGCCTAGATAACGATTTACGCTTTGCCTTAATTGTTTCTGAAACCAGTCTCGAAAAAGGCGATAGCTTAAGTATTTCGGTGCTGGCCAGCGACAGCCAAAAATGTGAACGCTGCTGGCATCGCAGCGCCGATGTTGGCCAGTCTGGCGCTCATCCCACATTGTGTGGTCGTTGCGTAGAAAATGTTTCTGGCTCGGGCGAGCGTCGCAGCCATGCCTAAGCGCAAGCCTGAGGTCACCCGAGCAAAGAGCGAACCTTTACAATTTTGGTACTGGTTAATTGGGGCCGCCCTTATCGTGGTGGCCGACCAGGCCACTAAATTATATTTTGACGCCGCTTACACCTACGGCGAGCGCTTTGCCGTATTGCCTTTTCTCGATTTCACGTTACTGTATAACAAAGGCGCTGCTTTTAGCTTTTTAGCCGATGGTGGCGGCTGGCAGCGGTGGCTGTTTAGCTTAATTGCCGTCTTTGCAGTGGTATTAATTGTGCGTTTGCTACGACGCCATCCACAGCAATATTTGTTTGCCACATCGCTAATGCTAATTTTGGGCGGTGCCTTAGGTAATTTAATCGACCGCGTCCAGCTAGGTTATGTGGTTGATTTTATTTTGTTTTATATCAACAAATGGCATTTTCCTGCATTCAACATTGCTGATATTGCCATAACCATTGGCGCTGCTTTATTAATTCTTGATGAAATTTTGCGGTTACGGCGCAAGCGGCGCAAAGATAAATTATCAAACTAATCGCTTATGCAAGAGCTTAAC
>DATGSD010000171.1:0-2974 GCA_035302965.1 Burkholderiaceae bacterium
CTGGCCACTCGAAAAACGGAAACGGTAAAGCGCCCACACTGGCGCCATCGGCATGAAAGAAAAACCCTAAAACCGTATCGAAGCCCAACGATTCGGCAAAAATTCGGTCACCATCAAACTGCTCGGCCACTGGCGCCAAATTTGATTTAAGATCGGCAGAAATCGAATCGGATGCCATCAACTGTTCAATGGCATTGCTGGTTTTTTCTGAAAAAACCACATCAAAACCTGTTAGGGCGGCGCCATGATGGCGAATGGCCTCAAGCAAATCGGCCACCTTGGCCCTATCCCATGGCCAACGCCCTTCGCGCTGCTGCGTGGCTTCGTCTAGGTCGACAATAACAATAGGAATATGATGATCGCGCTGCGGCGAAAAAACCTGAAAGCGCCAATCGTACAGCAACAAATCGAGACGATTTAACGCCGAACGATGCGACGGGCTTTGCTCGCTAAGCACCTGCACCACAGCCATCAGGGCAACCAGCAGCAACCCGAAAACCGTCATGACATGGCGCCCCAAACGGGGCGACCATCGCCAAGAACGAAGCTGGCTTAAGCGCATAAACTAAACGAAATCGTCTCTTAGTCTATCCGCCCTAGTTACGCTTTAAGCCCGCAGCACCAGAAAGTGTCTCGTCCGAGTTGGAAACCTTGTAGACCATGCCGGCTTGTTCGTTTTCAGGGCCGGATAAAAAGCCACCAATTTCAGCGGCTGCGTCCGTCATCCCCCCACAATCACCCAACCCACAATGCTGCACCAGGACGTTTTCCAATTTGAATCCGGAGGCACCGCCAACCAACGTATTTTGCCCACTCAACTCCGACAACCGGTATTCGCTTGACTCATCCCAAGTGATCGCCATATCTAGCGTGTAGGTAAGTTCGTCTAGATTAATGCCAAAGTCGAGCTGTGTAAGTGTCGCCCCTGAGTCTGCCCCCAGATTAGAACTTAAAACGGGCGTGGCGCCTGCCAGCGAATAACTAAATGAACCGCTTAAGCGCCCAGGCTCAGGACCAAATGCATAAGGCTCGAAAGACGTTGTGTTAAGTAGGGTGTCATCTCCCCCTAACTTGCCTTCTCCATCGGTAAAAAACCCCCAAACCAAATTGTTAGCCTGTCCCTCGTAGGCGGTTTGCAGCGTCCCAAGGTCGAAACCCGGTGCATCAATATCAACTGGCGTAATACTACCGGAGCCACCGAACTCAACAGCAACAGGGCCACTTGACGGTGTCAACCATAAAGCATCCTGGTCACCGTGGAAACTTGAAAATCCTGCCATGACATATAAGGCATCAGGATCCGGATCAGGCTCTGGATCGCCAACAAAATCGTCCAAGCCTTTAGCCAACAGCAAGCCTCCTGCCATTGGGTTTAGGCCGTAAGGGTCGCTGGTGATTTCGCCATCGGTGCTGTCGCGCTCGCCACCAGGGCCGGTAGCTAGATATTGAGGCTCGCGATCGGAAAATTCGGGCGCGCTACCCAGGGTAACTACGGCGTTACGACCTTCAGGCACTTCAAGCTCGCCACGCTCGTTGGTAATAACAACTTTTCCACGCCCTACATGCACCCTTAACGTATTAGGAGGGTTTAAAACGGCAACGTACTCGGTACCCCGAATACCCAAAGTAGCCACAGGGGTTTTAAGCTCGTATTGATCGTGCTTGACCTTACCGATAGAGCCCGTAACTGTGCGCAAACCACCCCGCAGCATGCCAAATACCAATGAACCGTCATCGGCATCTTCGCGCCCCTCGTAAAGGTATTCGTCGACAGAAAATGTTGTGCCGGGCATTAGCGACACGAGACCACCGTCAGTAAAGCGCATTTGAATACGGCCATTTTTGGCTGTTTCTATAGTGTCGCCGCTAAATACGTCGTCGTTTTTAGCAAGCTCGCGCGTACCCGCCTGTGAGCCCGCTGCCGTAACAAGCCCACTGACAAAATGCACATTGGCCGCCACTTCAGCCTGGGAATTTGCCGACCAAGCCCCCAAGGCAACGACGGCTGCTAAACACAGCACCGCCTTAAGGACGAATTGGCTAAAACTTGCTGTTGCCGCAGGCGTAACCGCATCTGAGGCAGCCGCTGTAGACTGGCCGGCAGTGGCTAAACGGCCTTGATAGAAATTAGAATAAGTCATATTGCAGGTTCACACTAATCATGTGGCGCTGGTAATCGCGCAACGGGATGTTGGAATTACTATGCGTGTATTGATAACGTGGGCGCAACGATAATTTACGGTTAATGGCGTAGTTAAGCCCAAGATACGCATCGTAAAATGTTTCGCGACGATGCCGCTGGAAAAGAAGATCGCGGTGCTTAAAGCGGCGGCGCTCGAAGCCCACCCCTGCTTCAACTTGTGCACGCGGGGTAACCATATACATACCACCAACCCGCATACCACCAAAGCCATAGTTGGTATCGCTGGGCGCGTGGCTATGAACAGGCTTTTCGTTACCGCCGTAAGCACTTACAAATACCACTGCCCTATCGTTAGCCAAGGCTTGCGATAGCGAAGCCCCGCCAACGTAGCGATTGGCATTAAGCAAACGTCGACCCGGATAGCTTAAACGCGAGGCCTGCCCAAACACGCTAATTTGCGAGCGATCAGTTAACGAATAAACGTATTGGCCTAAAAAGCCGCCAAGGTTGCGGTAGCTGTGGCTATCGAGTTGGTAGTTTTGACCAATAACTTTGCCACTAAATTGATGCTTGTCGTGGCGGTACATAAGGCCAATACTGGCATCGCTTACAACGCGGTTATAGCGTTTGGTTTCGAAATTACCTACCGCATGGATATTGCCCTCGGCTAATAAGCGCCAACGGTTGCCAAAGGGGTGCGAATAATTAATATGGAAGCGGCCTTGCGCAAAGCCGCTGTCGCGCCGCCGCCCGTCGCGCCTTAAGGTCATTTCTCCGCCGAAAATAGGTACATACATGCTGCCCAACGAAGTGGCCGTATTGATATTGCTA
>DATGSD010000172.1:0-2384 GCA_035302965.1 Burkholderiaceae bacterium
CGGCTGATGCAACGGCGCCAATGGGGTGTAACTACGTAGCGTATCGATAACTACTTGGTTGACAACAACTGGTTCGAAATAGTGGGGGCCACCATGCACAACCCGATGGGCGACAGCTAACAAATTTTGCCCTTTAAGGTGTTGTTGTACCCGGTCTAATATAAGCTCGAGTGCTGCCGTGTGCGGGTGCTGTTGGTCAAGCTCGACATTAGCTGCGGCTTGCCCGCTTTCTTCGTACTGCGGGATGGGTGTTCCGATCCCCTGAACCTTACCCTGCCAGGCGCTTGTTCGGGGTAAAGGTGTTTGTGTGCCGTCGTAAAGAGCAAACTTAATGCTAGATGAACCGCAATTAAGAACCAGAATAGGGCGTTTGGTCATTTTTAGTTATTTTGGGGTGCTGGTTTGGCGGCGAGCGAGTAGCAAGGCGATAGCACAAGACGCTAAACGGGTTTTACGTGAATCGGCGCGGCTGGTTAGCACAACCGGAACGCGCGCGCCCATGACAATGCCGGCGCTGTCGGTAGTACTTAAATATTCGAGTTGTTTAGCCAGCATATTACCGCTTTCGAGGTTGGGTACAACCAAAATATCGGCCTGCCCGGCAACGTCTGAACGTATGCCTTTAACACGAACAGCATCTGGAGAGACGGCGTTGTCGAGGGCCAAGGGGCCGTCGAGTATGCCGCCGGTAATTTGCCCTCGGTCGGCCATTTTACAAAGTGCTGCGGCATCAAGCGTAGCTGGCATATGAGCATTAATGGTTTCGATAGCGGCCAAAATAGCGACTTTGGGGCGGCTTACACCCAAGGCTTGAGCCAGTTCGATGGCATTACGAATAATATCGGCTTTGTCGTTTAGGTTGGGGCTGATATTAATTGCCGCATCAGTAATGATAAATGGCCGCGGATACGCGGCAGTTTCCATCACATAACAGTGGCTTAACCGCCGATCGGTGCGTAAACCAGCTTCTGGGTGCAAGATGGCCGCTAGGTATTCGTCGGTATGTAGGCTGCCCTTCATTAAGCCCTCTACTTTTTGTTGGCCAGCCATTTTGGCGGCCGTGGCCGCCGCGGCATGGCTATGTGGGGCATCAATAATTTCGCAATTATTTAAGCTTAGTTTGGCCTGCTTAGCGGCTTCGCGAATTCGTTTTTCGGGTCCAACAAAAATGGGGTTAATTATGCCTGCTTCGAAGGCATCGATAGCCCCAGCCAAACTTAACGCATCGCAAGGGTGTACGACAGCCATACGCATGGGGGTTAACTGACTTACGTGTTTAATAAGCCGCTCAACCCCACTTAAGCGCTGATGGTTAGGGGTTTGCGCAATTGCCTGGCTCAAGACTGTTTCGTCCATAGGCGTTCTTAAATTCCTAGAAACTTAAATGGCTCGGCTTTTTTGAAATGCTTGTTTGCCATGCCGGCAAAGGTGTTGGATTGGTTTGGCCCCAGGTCGAGTTTTTTAACTTCGCCAGTTTTTTCAGAGAAATCGATTTTTCTAAGGTCGACCCAAAATGTGTTGGGTGTAACCGCCGATTCAAAAAAATACAACAGGTTTTTTTGGTCGGAAACTGTGCGCCAGCGGGTGGACGAGATATTTGGCTGGTCGGGGGTAGTTAAACCAAACGGCACAGAAACATTACGGATGACGCTAAACACACTGGCCAGGGTTTCGTTAAGTGTGCCGGTTTTTGGTACCGAATTAATATAGAACGACGCGCGGGCAAAGCGATCGGCTGCACGGTTTGTGCCTGGCAACATGACGGTGCCGTTAATTTCTTGCCAATAACTATCTAGCGCAAGCTGTTGCTCGAAGGTTGGTGAATTTGTTAGTACCTGATAGCTTTTATTGTGGTGAATAACTTGTTTGCCATCGATATATTCGACAATAGCGCTATCGCCGCTTGCATCTGAAATAGCTAGGTGCAAAGTTGCTAAGCGGTTTTCGCCCGGCACATAGTCGGTCACAATGGTGTAGGGGTGGGTGCGTAATTTTTCAACGGCCTCGTCTACTGTTGCAAAATTATCCAAAATGTATTGCGCCCATGCGGCAATCGACAGACCAGGGCTTGTGCCGTCAAATTTTGGGTAGCTCGATTCTACTAACCAAAGTACGTTGGCCACTAAACCGGCTTCATTCATGCCGTCAGTGGTTGAAATGTCATAGCCCGAAGCAATAACACTACCGTATTTTGAAGTCCATTCAATCGAGTTGGGGCCGGCTTCTCCGCTGCGCTTCATACCACGCGGAAAAATCCATAGGTTTGTGCCAACATCGACTTTCCAATCCATCGAGCGCGCGGTAACGTTGTGATCGTCAAGCCCGTGGTAAACCACCCTGGTGCAAGCTTGGCTAGTCGATGAAAAAACCAAACTCGTGGCCAT
>DATGSD010000173.1:0-2778 GCA_035302965.1 Burkholderiaceae bacterium
TCGGCAATTAGCGCTAACCAGTCGGCATCGGCGTCGGGTTGTTTGCGCTCTTCGGGCAAATTACGCCACGTCATAGAAGCACGATTAACTAACTTGGGCCAACCACCCAGTTGATCGGCCCATTTGTCAAGATTTTCTGGCGCTATTGGCTGATCGCGGTAGTCGATAAATTGGTAAGAAAGCGCGTGCTCATCGAGCCAATCGAGTGCTTTTTTACAGGTGCTACAACGCTTTAAACCATAAACAATAAGTGTACTCATGAATTAACCCTTACGAAATTGGACACGATTAGCGATGATCACACAGCCACCCACCAAAACAATAAACAAGGTTGCCAATGCGTTAATTTCGGGCTTTAAGCCGAGCCGTACACGGGCAAAAACCTCGAGGGGCAAAGTTGAATACCCTGGCCCCGATAAAAATGACGCAATCACGACATCATCAAGTGACAGGGTAAAAGCTAGTAACCACGCCGCCAGTAGTGCAGGCGCAATAAGCGGTAAGGTAATCACAAAAAAGACCTTTAGCGGCGAAGCCCCTAAATTAAGAGCGGCCTCTTCGAGCGACTGATCGAGGCTACGTATTCGTGCTTGTATAACAACAGCCACATAGGCGACACACAAAATAACATGCCCTACCCAAATGGTAAAAACCCCATTGCCATCGGGCCAAGCAATAAGGTTGCTAATTTCGACAAACAACAATAACAGCGAGATGCCCAAAACCACCTCGGGCATAACTAAGGGTGCACTTAGCAAACCAATATAAAGCGTAAAGCCCCGAAAACGGCCCATGCGAACCAAAACATAGGCCGCCCAAGTACCGATAACAACGGCCGCACTTGCCGTTAAAACCGCAATTTCTAAAGAAAGAAGCGCCGCGCGCAACAACGTTTGGTCGGCGAAAAGCTCTCGGTACCACCGCAAAGAAAACCCCGACCACGACGTCATTAAAGCCGAATCGTTAAACGAAAAAACCATTAAAACGATAATGGGTAAATAAAGAAACCCGAAGCCAACAACTAAGGAAACGGTGCGCCATATAGCATGGGATTTCATCATGGTTTTTTACGCACTACCGAGCGCCCTTCAATGTGTCGCAACTGGCTGCGCTGAAACAAAATTAGTGGCAGCAACAAAATAAGAACCATAACGCACGTAACTGCAGCAGCCATTGGCCAATCGGCGTTATTAAAAAACTCATTCCACATAAGGCGCCCCATCATGAGAGTATTCGCACCCCCTAGCATTTCGGGGATGACATACTCGCCCACGGTTGGAATAAAAACAAGTAAAGCACCAGCAACCACACCGGGTAACGACAAGGGCAAGGTTATTGACAAAAAAGCTTGCAATGGGCGCGCGCCTAAATCGTAGGCTGCCTCAAGCAAGCGATTATCGAGGCGCAGCAAGGTAGCGTATAGGGGCAAAATAAAAAACGGTAAATAACCATAGACCAAGCCAATATAAACAGCCCAATCGGTGCGATAAATTTCGAGTGGGCTATTGCTTAAACCCAAGCCCATTAACACGGTATTTAATAAACCGTCGTTGCGTAAAATACCCACCCAGGCATACACCCGTAACAATAATGATGTCCAGAACGGCAAGACAACGGCTAGTAGCAAGACATTACGAATTTGTGGTCGGCTACGGGCAATGGCGTAAGTCATTGGATAACCAATTAGCACGCAAAAAACCGTGGTTACCGCTGCCATCTTGGCTGAATTTAAGTATGTGGCCAAATATAGGCTATCGCTAAACAGCAAAACATAGCTACGAAAATGTAGAGCTAAAATTGCTGTTTGATCAGCGATTTCGACCAATGTCGTGTAAGGCGGTATGCCAAAGTTGAGATCCGCAAAACTGATTTTTAAGACCAGTAAAAACGGTAATAGCAAAAATAAAGCCAAATACAAATAAGGCGGTAAAACGGCTAGTTTGCTTGAACGTAACCGCCAAAATTCTGCTGAAAAAATACTCATGTTGGCAGTACCATAAGAGCGTCACTTGGCCAGTGTAAATAAACCGAATCGTGCAAGCTGGGAGCCGTTTCATGGCTTAAAAAAGCGCTGGGCATGGTGGCTTCTAGAAGGGTGTTGGCCTCGAGGCGAACTTGGTAACGCACATAACTTCCCATCCAAGCGACGTGGCTCACAACCCCTTCAGCCCAGTTATATTGACCGCTTGGGCGTTCGTGCGACACTTGCACCGACTCGGGGCGCACAGCAAGAAACACTTGTTTACCAAGGGGTTCGCTAACGCCATGGTCAACATATAGCGGACTCGGTAAGTCAGGCACCTCAAAAACAACATGATCCGCTTCGTCGACAACAATAGTGGCAGCAAAAACATTAGCCGAACCAATAAAATTGGCAACAAAACGCGAATTAGGGAAACGATAAACCTCTTGCGGCGTTCCGCACTGCACGATTTGGCCTTCCGTCATAATCGCTAGGCGATCGGCCATGCTCATAGCCTCGTCTTGGTCATGAGTAACCATCAAACACGTTACGCCGACCTTATCAAGAATTTTGACCAGCTCGAGCTGGGTTTGCTCGCGTATCTGCTTATCGAGGGCCGACATGGGTTCGTCGAGCAGTAACAGTTTGGGCCGTTTAACTAAGCTGCGTGCCAGCGCAACGCGCTGCTGCTGACCGCCCGATAACTGGTGGGGCTTGCGGCGCGAGTAACCGGCCATTTGTACTAAATCGAGGACCTCAAAAACACGTTCATCGATTTCGTTACGCGGCAAACCCTCTTGTTTAAGACCAAAAGC